>JABSON010000067.1 GCA_013215915.1 Campylobacteraceae bacterium
CCTTTTGATATTTCAATTAAAAAACCTACCATTAATCTAATTTGAGATCGTAAATAAGAATTAGCAGTAAATTTAAATACATAAATATTTTTATATTTATAAAATGATGTTTTAAAAACTTCTCTTACAAGATTTTCTTTATCACTTCCTTTTTTATGAAAAAATTCAAAATTATGAATACCTTCAAATAATACAATTGCTTCTTTAATCTTTGTTTCATTAATATTTTCTACATATGTTTGATACTTATAAGAAAAAGAAGATGCTTCTTTTGACGATACAATATATCTATAAACTCTTTTTTTAGCAGAAAACCTTGAATGGAATAATTTATCTACTTCTTTAATATGTTTAATTCTAATTGACAAAGGAAGTTTATCATTTAAAACTTTTTTTAACTTAGTAAAAGATTTAAACCAAAAAGAAGGAAGATTAGTATTAAAAACCTGTCCTGTTGCATGAACTTCTTTATCTGTTCTTCCTGATAAAATAATTTTAGCATCTATATTAATATTTTTGAATGCTTTAATTAACTCATTTTCAACAGTATTTTTATAAAGCTGTTTTTGTGAGCCGAAATATTCGGTACCATCATATTCAATTGTAAATTTTGCATTCATTAGTATAAAGACTTTATTCTTTTATGATACATTAAATAAGAAATAAGTACCCATACAAGAGGAACAATAAGTAGAGCTTCTAATTGTAAAATATCAGATAATTTTTTTGCAAAAACATAAAAAACAACAACAGAAGTAACTCCATATGCTATAGATAAATTTTTATCATACCTAGGATTAAAATAAGAAAAAACCAATACTAAAAGTAAAGATAAACATGGAAATATAGATACAAGAATATAAAAACTAAACTTATTTAGATCATTAACTAATTTAAATTTATTTTTCCAGTAATCAAATGCATTAGTAAAACTCTCCATTCTTTTTGAAGATAAAGAATCAGATATATTCATTTCATCAAAATCTACTTGATGAATAAGATTATCTTCTAAATAAAATGATCTTCCATTTTTTAATATAAAACTTAAATTACCTTTATCATTTTTTAATTCTGCTTCTTTTGAAACAATGAATTGATCAATTTTTTTATCTGTTTTAAATAATGTTACATTTATAAATTTATTATCTTTTTTCTTTTCAATATAAATTAACCAAGGTCCAAACTTTTGACCAAATTCAGAAGCTTTAATATTAAAGTTTGCTTCTTTCTTTTTTTGATTTAATAAAGATGCTGATAAATGTTTAGTTTTGGGAATTAAACCAACAGAAACTACTATTAATGCTAAAGATAATAAAAAACACATAGGGAAAAGCATTTTTATAATTTTCAATGGATTAAATCCAAATGATGTAATTACAATTAATTCATACTCTAAAGATAATTTTGATAAAGCAATTACTAAAGATATAAAAAAAGAAATAGGAACAGTATAAAAGATAATTTCAGGAATAACATATAAATATAAAGTAAATAATTCAGCTGCATTAAGAGTTATTATTGATGTTAGTGAAGCTATTTTTACTAAAAAAATAATTGAAGTAATAAAAAACAAACCAAATATAATTGGAAAAAATGTATTTGATATATTTGAAAATAAATATTGTTTAATTTTCATTATAAAACCTTTGAAAATGAAAAAATAAATTCTAAAAACATTCCTAAAGATAAAAAAGGAATAAAGGGTGTTTGTAAATCATTTTTTTTTATATTTGAATAAATTGAAGGTAAGATAGCTAAAATAGAAGCTAAAAAGATAGCAACTAAACCTGCTTTTACACCAAGTATTATACCAATAATTGCAATTATTGGTATATCACCCTCACCTAGTGCTTCTTGTGTTTTTAAATCATCATTTTTTGTAAATCTAACTTTTATATTTTGAATATAAAATGTTAGTACAAAAGATAATAAAGATATTGCACCTGCGAATAAAAATGCATTTGTAAAAGACTCAATAATATTATCATAACTTGCAATAAAAGCTAAAACTAAAGCTGATAATAAGAAATAATCAGGAACTGCTTTAAATTTGAAATCAATAAAAGATAAAACTATTAAATTATAAAAAAGGGCTATTAAAAATAGACTCTCATATGTAAAACCATTTTTATATACAATTAATACTGTACATATTGCAGCAATTAATTCTACAAAAAAATAATTTATTGAAAAAGATTCTTTACAATATGCACATTTTCCTCTTAATAGTATATAAGAAAGAATAGGAATATTATGATAAAACTTAATATTCTTTTTGCAGCACAATGTTTGAGAACAAGGTTTTATTATAGATTTATTAGAATTCGTTCTTATAATTACTACATTTAAAAAAGAACCAAATGCTGCTCCTAAAATAAATAAAAAACTATATTCCACCAAATCTTCTTTCTCTTGAATTAAAATCACTTATAATATCTTCAAGCTCTAATGTTGAAAAATCAGGCCAAAAAGTTTTAGTAAAAAACATTTCAGAATAAGCATTTTGCCATAATAAATAGTTTGATAATCTTACTTCACCAGAAGTTCTAATTAATAAATCTACATCTGGCATAAAATAAGTATCAAGATTAGAAGAAATATTTTCTTCCGAAATTTCTTCGTTATTTTTTATTAATTTTTTTACAGCTCGTGTAATTTCATCTCTTGATCCATAATTTAAAGCTAAAACTTGAGTAAGTCCTGTACATTTTGATGTTTTTTCTTCTGTATCTCTTATTGTAGCTTGTAAAGAACTTGAGAATTTACTTATATCACCTATAACTCTTAGTCTTATATTATTCTCAAGATAAACTTTTATTTCACTTTTTAAATGTTTTGATAAAAGTCTCATTAAAAACTCAACTTCTAATTTAGGTCTATTCCAATTTTCAGTTGAAAAAGCATATAAAGTTAAATATTTAATTCCTATATAAGAACAGTGTTTTGTGATAAGTCTAACAGTTTTAGCACCTTCTTCATGTCCAGCTGTTCGTTTTAAATTTCTTTCTTTGGCCCATCTTCCATTACCATCCATAATAATAGCAATATGAGATATATTATTATTTTTCATAATATTCAGACTTTAGTTTATTAGTTAAATCAAACGAAACTTCTAATTTAGATCCTTGCATAGAAAAAGACTTATTATTAACAAATAATTCAATAATGTTATTGTTTGAACCAAAATTATTATTTTCATTAATTATATTTAAACATACTGCATCAAGATTTTTAATTTTTAGCATATTTTTAGCATTAATATCAGCTATTTCTTCATTTGTTTCTGCTTTAAAACCAATAGATATGATTTCATTTTTATCTAATGAAGACAAAATATCCATATTTTGTTTTAAATTTAATGTCCAATTTTGACCTAAGTCTTCTTTTTTTAATTTGCCATCTTCTTTAAATGAAGGTAAATAATCACTAATAGCAGCAACCATAAATAAATATGCTTTTTTCTTATTTTCATTTCTTCTAATATTTGATAATGAAGAAACTAAATTTGAATACATTTCATCACTTGAACTTATTTTAATTATAGATATTTCTTTTGGAAGATTCTCATATCCTCGGGTAGATACAAGTTTAACTTTAGCACCTTTTAAATATAAACAAAGTGCTAAAGATGAAGCCATTTTACCAGATGAAAAGTTAGAAATATATCTAACATCATCAATTCTCTCAATAGTTCCACCTCCACTTATAATAACATCCCTATTTAACCAATACTCATCTTTTATTAATTCTTTAATAGTTGAGTAATAAATATCAGTAATATCAGCCATTGCTCCTTTACCTATATCTCTACAAGCTAGCTCTTTTGAAATAGGCTCAACAATTTTATATGCATGATTTTTTAAGAATGCTAAACTCTCTTTTGTAATAGGATTTTCTATCATATTCGTATTAGCAGCAGGACATAAAATTTTATTACCTTTATATGCTAAACATACCTGAGTAAGAATATTATCTGCAATTCCGTTTTTTAATTTGTTAATAGTGTTTGCAGATGCTGGTGCAATTATTAAAATATCAGCCCATTTTCCAATTGCGATATGATTATATAAAGAATCTTTATCCCAATTTTCATTTGTATCATCTAATATTTTTGATTGTGATATAGTCTCAAAAGTAAGTTCAGTAATAAATTTTTTAGCAGATGCAGACATAATTATTTTTACATTTGCTTCTGCTTTTATAAATAATCTTATTAATTCTAAAGTTTTGTAAATGGCAATTGAACCAGTAACTGCAATTAGAATATTTTTATTTTTTATCATCTAAATCTTTTCTTTCTTAAAAAATCTATAAAAGTAATTTTTTACTGTTTTTAAAGGAGCTCTTGTTATTACAAGATCACCTTCATTTACATCTTTACTAATAGTACTTCCTGCTGCAATCATAGAATTATTAGCAATTGTAACAGGTGCTATTAACTGTGTATCTGAACCTACAAATACATTTTTACCAATAATAGTTTTATGTTTATTAATACCATCGTAATTACAAGTAATAGTTCCACAACCTATATTTGTTCCTTCATCTATTTCACAATCACCTAAATAAGATAAATGTCCTGCTTTTACACCATTTAATTTAGCTTTTTTTGTTTCCACAAAGTTTCCAATATGAGTATTAGATATATCTGATCCAGGTCTAATTCTAGCCATTGGACCAGCACTTGAATTAGTAATTTTTGAGTCTTCAACAATTGTATTTGTTTTAATAGTTGAAGAAATTATATGAGTATTTCCTAAAAGTGTAACACCATTTTCTAAAATAGTCTCACCTTCAATTTTAACTGCTTCTTCAATATAAATAGTTGAAGGAAGTCTCATTATAACACCAGCCCTTAAGAAGTCATTTTTAATTCTATTTTGATGTATTACTTCTGCTTGGCTTAAATCAAGTTTTGAATTAACACCTTTAAAGTTTTCAACATTTACAATTAATGGTTTTAAACTTTTATTATCATTAATTGCCATTTCTACTAAATCAGTAATATAATATTCTTTTTGAGCATTATCATTTGATAGTTTTGGTAAAGAATTAAGTAAAAACTCTGTATTAAATTGGTAAATTCCAGCATTTGCAATTTTTACTTCTAATTCTTTTTCATTTGCATCTTTTTGTTCAATAATTTTTACAACTTTTCCATCTTTTATAATTACTCTACCATATCCATTAGCACAATCTAATTCTAATACAGACATAACAATCGTATCATTTGAATCAAATTTTCTTAATTCATCTGCTTGAATTAAAGGCATATCCCCATTTAAAACTAGAGTTTTTTCGTAATAAGGTGATATCCCCATAACTGCTCCACCAGTTCCTGGGTAGTTTTCTAAATCTTGTAATAAGTATTTTATTTTATTTGGAAAATATTTTTCCATAGTTTTTTTAACTAATTCATATTGGTGGTATAAAACAACAGTAACATCATCACTTAATTCTAAAGCAGCTTTTATTGAATAATATAACATTTCTTTTCCAGAAATTTTATGTAAAACTTTTGGAAGAGATGATTTCATTCTAGTTCCTGCACCAGCAGCTAATATAATTATTGATGTTTTGTTCATTTTTATCCTATTTTATGGTATTAAAGCGTTGTCTATTTCACTTTTTAAATTTTCTACAACTTGTCTAATTGATTCTTTCATTTTTGTATCGGTAATACTTAGATCTAAAAGTTTATTTAAGTTCTTTTCTCTATCTTTAAAATATTTTGCAACTACTTTTGATTTTTTATTATTATTATACATTAAAACACCAGAAGTTAATAAAGTCACAATAAGTTGTGTATGTCCTAAAATTGCAGCATAATTTAATAAAGAAAATCCAGCGTAATCACTTATATCCATATTAGCACCAGCAGTAATTAAAAGTTTTGCAATTTTATAATTACCTTTCCACTGAGTATGATGAAGAGCTGTTCGTCCTTGTTTATCTTTTAAATTTAGATTTATTTTTTTCTTTAAAAGTCTTTCAACTACTTCTAAATCATCTGCAATTACAGCTTTATGATAAACAGTTCTTCCATCTTTATCAGGAGTATCAGCATTAACTCTAAATTTTAGGAAAAATGATATTTTAGTTAAAAACATTTCTCTTTCACTAACAGTATTTACTTTTAATCCATTTTCTATTAATACAGATAAAGGAGTGTGTTTTTCTTTATCAACAATATTTGCATCAATACCTGCATTAAAAAACATTGAAATTAACTTTGTATCATTGTATGTAATAAAGTCATAAATTAGACTCTGTCCATTGCTTTTTTGATAATTAATATTTGGTTTAAAAATTAAAAAATATTTTAATAGTGAGTAATAATCACCTTCAGGATCAACTTTCGTAAGTCTTCTTGAACTTGGTCTTTTTGATGAATGTTTAACTAAAATAACTTCAACTAATTCATCAATAATACTTCTCTCTTGATTATCTAATTCATCAATTTCAATATTATTATCCATCAAATAATCAATCATTTCTTGATGTTTTGGACCTTTTAAAACTAAATCAAATAATACCGTTCTTCCGTTATTATCTTTTACATTAATATTAGCACCAGCAGCAATTAAAAAGTCTAATACTGGATAGTTCTTTTTCTCCACTTCTTTGGCAAAAGTACTCAATCCAGTATCATCAAGTTTGTCAATGTCTAAACCTGAATCAACTAATACTCTTGTAAGACTCAAATAATCATTTGACTTAAATATATTTTTATATTTATCTGTATATTCGTTTTTATCAAGTTTTATATTTGATAATAATTCTAGTATTTTTAATATCTCGTCAGATAAAGTTTTTGAGAACTTATCTTTTTCATTTAAATTAATACCATAATCAATTAATAATTCAATTATTTCAATATTTTTATGACCTAATAAAACTGCATTAAACATTACATTCTGCTTATCTTTATCTTGAATATTAATATTAATACCTGAAGCTATTAAGTATTTAGAAATAAGTACATTCTTTTTTAAAATAGAATAAAAAAGTACAGTTTTTCCATCATTATCGATTAAATTAATATCTTCTATATTATTTACTACTTCTTTTACAATATCTAAGTTACCACCCTCAACTGCATCAAATAAAGTAGTTTTTCCATAATTATCTTTTAAATTTAAATCTGGATTATATTTTAGTAATATTTTAAACGTACGGATATTACCTTCAAGTGCAACATCTTGTACAATTGTTCTTCCTGATGAATTAATTCTACTTAAAGAAGCTCCATGTTCTAAAATATAACGTATTAATAGAGTATCTTCTTTATAAATAGCTTCATCAAAAACTGTTTTTCCATAATTATCTTCTATGTTTACATCTGCTTTATGTTTAAAAAGAATTTTCATAGAATCTGTTTTTCTTTTTTGTACTAAAGCAAAAAGTAAAGTTCTACCTTTTGCATCTTTTTGATTAATATCAACGCCTGATGCAATTATTTTATTGATTTTTGATTCATCAATATTTTCTTTTAACAATTCTTTTTTTAACTGTTCATGTTTATTACTAGTAAAAACACCAATCATTAATTTTTTCCTTATTCTATTCTCTTATATATATTTTATCAAAGTTATCTTAAAATCTTCGTTTTCTTTTACTACTGTAGTTTCTTGATTCTTTATCATCACTATTTATTCTTGAATTAGGGTTTCTAGATTCTTTTTTTTCGTTATTTTCTCTAGAATATTTACCTTCTTTATTTACAGAATCTTTTTTATCATATTTTGAATCATTTTCGTAAGACTTAGATTTGTAAGGTCTTGAATTTTTATCATCTCTAAATCTTTTACTATAAGTTGGTTTCCTAGATTGAGTTTTACTTTTATTAAACTCTTCTCTTAAATTTGTATTTTTTAAAGACTTTTCAATAAACTGATTTAAAACATTTCTTTGAATAACAGCTTTTATGCTATCTGGAAAAAGTTCTGGTTTTTTATGTCCTAACCATAAATATAAAGATATCTTTTTAATTTCATCTTCAACTAAAAGTAAATCTTTTGTAGTAATTGCTTTCTTAGGAAGTGTAATTGAAGGTTTATACCTTGATACTTTGTTTTTAACTACAGTTGCAATATACGCTTCATAAGCCTGAGCTATTAAAGGTGATCTTGTAGTCATAGGAGCTTGAGCTAAAAGATATTTTTCTTCAAGTTTTAAATTAAACTTTTTATCAACTATTTTTGCAGCTTCTAACATTGAAGATAAATTAGCAGCTCTAAATGGACCTGAGAATTTCATATTCTGCGCAAAATAAGTTAATACTTTTGTTAAAGATGTTGTTTGTAAATGATTTGATAACTCTTCTAATTGAGAATTGTTAATTTTTACATTAAAAGGCCCTTTGATAGTTTTAACTGGTTTTTTATACTCTGCAGTTATATATTCTAAAGTATCTTGATATGTAGCACCTAAGTATCCAACTTCATGCATTCCAAATCTACCAGCTCGTCCTGCTATTTGAACTATTTCATTAACATTTATTCCACGTCTTGAAATTCCATCAAACTTTTTATGGTTTGTAAATAAAACAGTTTTAATAGGAAGATTAAGACCCATAGCAATTGCATCAGTTGCAATTAAAATATCAGTTTCACCATCTCTAAATCTTCTAGCTTCATCACGTCTAACTTCTGGTGATAAGTTTCCATAAATTACAGATACTTTATGTTTTCTTGAAAGTCTTGATTTTAATTTTAATACTTCTGCTCTTGAAAAAGCTAGTAAAGCAGTTCCTTTTTCTAATTTATTTAAAGAAGTAGCTTTTTCTAAGATTTCTAAAGGATTTTTTCTTTGAAATTTAACAATTTCTAAATCTTCTTCTAAATACTCTGCTATTTTTTTAATAGCATCAAGTGCATTTACAGAACCTGTCATAATAATAGTAGATGCAGGACAGCCAATAATTGCATTAACCCAAGCCCAACCTCTATCATTATCACCTAACATTTGAACTTCATCAATTAGAGCTAAATCAACATCAAGATCAAAATCCATCATTTCAATTGTTGAACATACATGAGCTGCATCTTCTTTTAATAACTGTTCTTCACCTGTAATTAAAGAAGCTTCGATCCCATTAGCATTTAAATCTTCATATCCTTCAAGTGCTAAAAGTCTTAGAGGTGCTAAATATAATCCAGAATTAGCCTCTTTTAATTCTTGCATTGCTGAATATGTTTTACCAGAATTTGTAGGTCCCACAAAAAATTTTAATTTTCTTTTCATACTTCTTGCTAGTGGGTATAGCTCTTTTAAATCACAGTTTAAAAGTGTATGTAATTGATCTTGCCATTTGTTTTGCATATGTATTTTATCAACTCGCTTTATTATTTATAAATGGACTTTATCATAATATTACAAATCTCTTACTTAGAGATAATAGATTTTTATTATAAATAATTTAATAATTTAAATATATATTATTTTTTATTTTAAAGAAAGTATCATCATTAAAGTTTTTATTTTTAAATTTGAATGTTTGATTTACAAAGGCATGAAAGAATATTAATTCTATTTGCTATAATACTATTAATATATGATAATAATTTATCAAGAAATAGAAGACTTAAGGAAATAATAATAATGAATTGTGAATATTTTGCAAAATGTGGAAGCTGTACTTTATATGACAAAGATTACGAAGAACAATTAAACTTCAAAATACAAAGAGAAAAAGAAAGATTTAAAGATATTACAGATTTACCTTTTGACATAATAAAAAGTGATACACAAAACTTTAGAAACAGAGCTGAGTTTAGATTATGGAAAAACTATGATGAGAGTGATAAAGTAACTTTATCTTATGCGATGAATGATTACGAGAAAAACACTTTAGAAATTGATGCCTGTTCTATAGTATCAAATGATATTAAAGATCTTATGCCTATATTATTAGATAAAATCCAAAATAACGAGATATTATTACATAAAGTCTATTCATGTGAATTTTTAAACTCTACTACTGGTGATATGTTAGTAACTATAATTTATCATAGAAAACTAGATGAGCAGTGGGAAAAATTAGCTCAAGACCTAGAAAAAGAATTAAATATTAAAATTATTGGTAGAAGTAGAAAACAAAAACTAATAGTTTCAAAAGACTATATAGAAGAAACTTTAAAAATTAATAATAAAGACTTTTATTTTGAATATCAAGAAGGTGGCTTTACTCAACCAAATTCAAAAGTAAATGAAAAAATGATTGAATGGGTTTTAAATACTGCCACTCATGGTGGAGATTTATGCGAATTATACTGTGGGGGAGGAAACTTTACTATTCCTATGTCAACTATATATGATAAAGTTGTTGCAACTGAAATTTCAAAAACATCAATTAAATCTGCAAAAGTTAACTGTGCTTTAAATAAAACTACAAATATTGATTTTGTAAGAATGGCAGCAGAAGATTTCGTAGTTGCTTTAAATTCTGATAGAGTATTTAAGAGATTAGAAGGTTTAGATATTAAAGCATTTAAAAAAGAAACTATATTTGTAGATCCTCCAAGAGCTGGATTAGATGATACTACAAGGGCTTTATCAAAAGAATATAATCAAATTATTTATATTTCATGTAATCCAGAAACTCTTCATAGAGATTTACTTGAATTACAAAAAACACATAAAATAACAAACTTTGCACTTTTTGATCAGTTTGCGTATACAAAACATATAGAATCAGGCGTAATTTTACAAAAAATATAATCTAAAATATAAAACACGAAAGTGTTTTATATAAATATTAATTAAGGACTATAATGCAAAATACAATTCCTACAGATATTTTAAAAATACAAAAAAAACTAGCTTCATTTAAAAAAGGCTCAAGAAATTATAATAAATATTCTAAGATCCTAAAAAAACATATTAAAAAACATACTATGCAAAGAAGAATCTCTTCTCACATTAATACTATTGAAAAAATGGATAAAGTTAAAAATTTTTCTAAAAAAGAAAATATAGAGAAAACAGAATCTATTTAATCTAATTTTAAGAATTGGTATGTCATAATTCTTCATATACAAAATAGGTATTAATTAATACCGAAGAGTTAAAACTCTATGCTTGGTGAAACAAGAAAGTTCGCGGATGTAAATATCTTTATTTACAATGTGTCATAATTAAAAAGGATTTCATTATGAGAATTAATACTAATGTAGCTTCAATTACAGCTCAAGAAAATGCAGCAAATACAAACTTTAAAATTAAAAATTCACTAGAAAAATTATCTTCTGGTTTAAAAATTAATAAAGCGGCAGATGATGCTTCTGGTTTAGCAATTGCTGATAAGTTAAGAACTCAAGCATCTTCAATTGGTCAAGGAATTGACAATGGTAATTCAGCGATTACTTTATTACAAATTGCTGATAAATCAATGGCTGAACAATCTAATATTCTAGATATTGTTAAAGTTAAATTAATCCAAGCAAATACAGATACTACTTCAAGTGATGGTAGAAAAGCAATTGCTAATGATATTTCTAAACTTTTAGATCAATTAGATAATATTGGTAAACAAACTAACTATAATGGTAGACAATTAATTTCATCTGATGATGCTTCTGCAGCTGCAGGAACACATACATTCCAAATTGGTGAAAAAGCAACAGATACTATTTCTGTAACTACTTTAAATGCAAATGTTAAAGGTTTATCTTTAGATACTTTAAAAGGTCTTGTTGATGGTGGTGCAATTACTAAAGAGCAAGCTTCGGCAGGTCAAGCTGCAATTAATAAAGCTTTAACTACTCTAAATGAATTTAGAGGAGAAGTTGGTTCTACTCAAAATCAAGTTGAATCAGCTGTAAGAAACCTTATGACTCAAGCAACTAATGTTAAAGCTGCTGAGTCTATTATTAGAGATGTTGATTATGCAAAAGAATCTGCAAACTTTAATAAACAAAATATTATTTCTCAAGCTGGTACTTATGCTATGAGTCAAGCTAATTCATTATCTCAAAATGTAATGAGATTATTACAATAAGTTATATAGTATTTTATTTAAAGGTTAAGTCTTATGACTTAACCTTTTTTTTTATAAGAATTAAAGTGCAGTATTTATATATAGTAAATATTTATTTAAAATATCTAAAACTTGTTTATCTAATAGTTTTTTAACTTCATTTAATTTCTTTTTTTCATTCTTTATTTTTCTTCCATGTGATCCTGCTTTATCTGTTGAGGAAGAACTTTCATATGCCCTCTTATGTGACCTTTGTCTGCTTCCTTCTCTTGTTTGCGATTGAGTATTTCTCGTATGTTCCCTGGTTTCTGTTCTTCTTTTGTGTTTCTCATCTTTTTGTATCGATCTGCTTGGTGTTCGTTTTGTGCTCATTGACTTCGTGTTATAGTTTTTTGTTTCTCGATTTTTTGTCG
>JABSON010000068.1 GCA_013215915.1 Campylobacteraceae bacterium
AAGATAAAAACTATATAAAAACAAATGTAGAAGAATATGATAAAAAACTTATTTATCAAAAATCTTTAAATAAACTTTTGTACCCAGTTTTTGTAATAATAGCAGCAGCTATGACTTTATTATTTCCATTTTCCGAAGCGCTAATACATTTTAATATTATAATTGTTGCATTTATTTATATAACAATTATAAAAATACATTTAAATAATACTCTTAACTATTTAAAAGTTTTAGATAAATAAAGAAATCACTACCAAGTAATTTCTTTTTTTCCTTCTTTTTTTAATAATTCATTTGTTTTTGAAAAAACTTTTGATCCAAAAAATCCTCTATATGATGATAAAGGAGAAGGATGTACTCCTTTTAAAATATGGTGAACATCAGTATTTATTAGTTTTTCTTGTTTAATAGCATTAGCACCCCACAAAATAAATACTACACCTTTAAGTTCTTCACTTATAGTTTTAATAATATTTTCTGTGAATGTTTCCCAACCTAGTTTATGATGTGATTTAGGTTTTGACTCTTCTACCGTTAAAATAGTATTTAATAATAAAACTCCATCTTTTGCCCAAGGAATTAAATTACCATCTTCACAGATAGATACTCTTTTCATATCATCTTCTATTTCTTTTAATATATTCTTCATAGAAGGTGGATTTTTAATCTCTTTAGGAGTTGAAAAACTTAAACCCTGAGCTTGATTCGCTCCATGGTAAGGATCTTGTCCTAGAATTACAACCTTTACATCTTCAAAAGCTGTATAATCAAATGCTGCGTATATTTTATCTTTCTTAGGAAAAACTACAGAATTTTTATATTTTAAATCTATTTCTTTTTCTAATTTTCTAAAATAATCTTGTTTCTCTTCATTTTTTATTATTTCATTCCAAGTCATATTTTTCCTTATTTTTTTGATTGTATCAAGATTACTATAAAATAAAATTAAGACAGTAAATTATAGTATTAGTAATAATATTGTATATTATAAACATATAATTTTAAAGGGTTTTTATGGATAATGATTTATTAAGAAACAATAATTTTGCTAATGCATTTTATTTTATGGCTTTTTTATTTTTAGTGATTTATTCTATTTCAAATTTATCTTCACTTTTATCTTCAATTGCAATATCTTTTTTAATATGGTTTTTAATCAATGCACTTGCTTCAAAATTAGAAACATATAAAATATTTCAAATCAAAATAATGAATAAACTAAGTATTCCATTTGCTGTAATTATAATATTTTTTACTATATTTGAGATTTCTGGTTTTATAGCACTTAGTATTAGTGATTTGTCTACATCCCTTGTAGGAATTGATGAAAAAGTTTATTCAGTTATTAATCAATTATCTTTATCTTTTTCAATTGATATAAAAGAAGAGCTTAATAAAATATTTCAACAAATATCTATTGCTGCTCTTATAAATAAGGCTTTAGGTTTATTTTCTTCTGTACTAAGTAATAGTTTACAAATTTTACTTTATGTATTATTTTTATTATTAGATCAAAGATATTTTCAGGCTAAATTAAAAGCTTTATTTCCTAATGAAAAAACAAGAGAAAAAACAGAAATTATTCTGCATAACATATCTTTAAATATCAAAACATATATTTATATAACTACCATTATTAGTTTTAGTACAGGAGTTTTAACTTATTTACTTTGTACTTTATTTAATTTAGAAGGTGCTGGACTATGGGGATTCATGGCATTTATTTTAAACTTCATTCCCACAATTGGAAGTATTATTGCAGTTAGTATTCCATCATTATTTGCTCTAATTTCATTTTCTGATATTTCATATGCTTTAATTTTTATTCCTTTATTAATATCCATTCAATTTTTATTAGGAAATATTATTCAGCCAAAACTAATGGGTGACAAATTAAATATTTCACAATTTGTTGTAATATTTTCATTAGTTTCTTGGGGTATGATGTGGGGAACAATTGGTATGTTTTTATCAATACCATTGATGGTTATTTTATCAATTATATTATCTCAATTTGAGTCAACAAGAGTATTAGCCATACTTATATCATCCGATGGAAAAATACTTTCAAATAAAAAATAATTATTTATTTTCCAATTATTTACTTAGTTTGTAAAATTTACCATTATTCAAAGTAAATTATGTTATTTTAAGAAATATAAAGGGAAATAATGAATTATAAAAATCTTTTTGATATGTTTTTAAAAACATGTAAACAATATAACAACGAGCTAGCGTTTGTTTATAGAGTGAAAAATGCTGAATATAAAATTACTTATCAAAAATTATATACAGATGTTTTAAACTTATCTTCTGCCTTTCAAGATCAAGGAGTTAAAAAAGATGATAAAGTTATGTTTGTATCAGATAATAGATATGAATGGATTTTAACAGATTTAGCTTTATTATCTATAGGCGCAATTTCAGTCCCAAGAGGAACAGATACTCCTTCTCAAGAGCTAGAATATATTATGACACATTCTGAATGTAAGTTTTTAATTTTAGAAACTAAAAAAACTTTTCTTGAATATGAAGAGATGTTAAAAACATTAAATATTGAAAAAATATTTTTAATCGAGAAAAAAGAAAATGAATCATATTTAACATATAAACAAATACAAAAAGATATCAATCCCACACAAAAAGATATTGAGTACTTTGATAATTTAGTAAATACTCATGATGGGAAAGACACATTTACAATAATTTATACATCAGGAACAACCGGACGACCAAAAGGTGTAATATTAAGTCATTCTAATATGCTTTATAATATTGAAGTAGTTCCAGAAATCATTGATTTAAATAAAGATGATGTGTGGTTATCTATTTTACCCTCTTGGCATGTTTTTGAAAGAGGAGTAGAATATACAGCAATTTCACATGGTTGTAAAATCATTTATTCTTCAATTAAAACATTTTCACAAGACTTAGAATACTATAAACCAACTCTAGTTGCGACTGTTCCAAGACTATGGGAGTCTATGTATTCAAAAATTAATGCAAAACTATCAAAAGATCCTAAAAAAGCTAGTATTTTTAATAAACTTGTTGATATATCAAAAGCCTATAGATATAATATGAGGATTTTAAAAGATCAACTACCTAGATTTCAAGAAGATACATTAAAAGAATCTATTTGCAAAAAATTTGTACCTTTATTAAAAGTAATATCTTTATATCCTCTAAATCTTTTTGCAAAGAAAAAATTATCACTCGTTCAGCAAAAATTTGGTGGAAAAATGAAACTTGCAATTTCAGGTGGAGGAGCATTACCTGAGTATATTGATGAATGGATTGATGCTTTAGGAATTAGAATTGTTAATTCCTATGGAATGACTGAGTGTGCACCTTCAATTGCTGGACGTGCTCTTAATTGCGATATTTTTGGTACCTTAGGTAAACCACTAAGAGGTACATCATTAAGAATTGTAAATGAAGCTGGGAAAGAACTTAAAGCTGGTGAAGTGGGATCTATTCAAGTTAAAGGGCCTCAAGTAATGAGTGGTTACTATAACAGCGAAGAAGAAACTAAAAAAACATTTACTGATGATGGCTACTTAAAAACAGGAGATCTTGGTAAACTAACAATTTCAGGTGAACTAATTTTAACTGGGAGATCAAAAGAAATTATTGTTTTAGCAAATGGTGAAAATGTTGATCCAAGTAGAATTGAATCTGCTATTTCTATTATGCCTTTTATTAATGATACGATGTTAATTGGCCAAGATAAAAAAGGTCTTGGTTTACTAATTGTGGCAGATTTTGATGGACTAAAAGAATTTGTACAGAAAAAGTTTAATAAAGCAATTAAATCTTTTGAATGTGTAATGAAAGATCAGCATATTGTTAATGATATTAAAAAAGAGTTAAATGAACTTTTACAAAAAAAACATGGATTTAAACCTTTTGAGAAATTACAAAATATTCACTTTTTAGAAAAAGAATTTAAAATGGGTGAAGAGCTAACAAATACGTTAAAGAAAAAAAGACATATTATTGAACAAAAATATAAAGAACTAATTGATAAGATTCTAAAATAATATGAATATTGAATATAAGTTCCTAGAAAAAGCTATAAATGATAAAAACTTTATATCTTTTTTTTATGAAAATAAAAAACATACAAATATTAAAGCTTCAAAACTAGAAAACTATTCTTTAACTACAAATAAGGGTGTTTTTGACTTTAATAAAATGAAGAAAATAAAGATTTTAAAAGAGAGATTTAATGTATAGACCAGTGAACTGTGAATTTTATGACCAATTAAATGTAATTATCCAAAGACAAATTCCAACAACTATTATTTATATAATAAAAGAAAATGAAAGTGAAGAATTTACTGTGAAAGATTATATTAAAAGTATGACTCTTGAAAATAATGAAGAGTTTTTAGTATTAAAATCTAATCAGAAAATTAGACTTGATTTAGTTCACTTTTTAAATGGTAAAAAATATAAAAAAGACGAAGATTAGAACTCATAAAATAGAAGTATAACTTCTATTTTACACTTTTATTTCAAAAAATTTTTCTTCAACTTTTTCATATACAGCTACAGAACAAGAAATCTTTTGAGCATTTTCATAATCTATAAATTCTTTTAAAAACAGTTTTTGTAGTTTTTCTACATTAGTAGTTTTAAATACAAAATAACCTAAAATATCTAAAGATCTAGCTCCAGCCTTTTCAATCCCAAAACTATCAAACTTCCATTCAACACCTTTTGCATATAAAAAAACTTCTTCAAGTCTTTTTTGAAGTTCAGTTCTCACTTCATCGTTATACTCTTTTAAATGAATATAAAATGCTACATTTGTATTAGTTTTATCTTGAACTAATTTTTTCTCTTCTATACTAATTGCTTCATCTGAAGCATTAACTTTACTCATGTATTCTCCCTATACTTTGGTATATTAATAGTAGCATATATATTATTTAATAATGAATGATTTATTTTAAATTAAATATTGTTCTATAGTTTTCTTCTAAAGGTGTTTTATCTTTATATTCAATAATATCACCAACTTCAATTTTAATTATTAGGTTTTTAGTTCTATTGTTTATTGCATCTTTAAGAACTTCATTAACATTTGTTCTGATATACAAAGGAAGCATAGGTAATCTATTTTTTAAAGCTATAACTCTTGCTCCTTCTTTAAATTCAGATAATGATGAATCTGTTTTATTTCTAGTTCCTTCTGGAAAAATAAAGATTGATAAACCAGAATTTATAACTTCTTTTGTTTTTTTAAAAAAAGGAATCATACTTGGAGCTTCTCTATCTAATAAGACTGTTCCTGCATTTCTTGTAAATGTACCAAAAAAGAAAGAATTATATAACTCTTTTTTTGCAATCCAAAAACCTCTAATTTTGGTATCTTTTAGAGCCATTTCAACAACAATAGGATCTAAAATACTTTTATGATTAGATAATAATAAGTATTTTCCATCTTCTGGAAGTTTTTCTTTATTAATAACTTCAACAGTAATATTTAGTTTTTTCATTAAAGTAATAGCATATAAAGTTCTAAGATCTAATTTCTTTTTTTGATCTTTTTCTTTTTTAATCATAAAACCAAATTTATTTGTTAAATATAATGAGTAAATAGCCATAGATATTTGTTTTAAAGTCATAATTGTCCTAGTTTCTTTTCTCTAATTATATCTAAAATAATTTAATTAACTTCTTACCTATTTTTAAATAATTATCATTTGAACCAGATAGTCCCATCATCATAAGAGATCCTTGTGTAAGAGCAATACATTCTTGTGCATAAGAAATAGAAGTTTTTTCTTCATATTCTTCATTTAAAATAAATACTAAAGCTTTTTCCCAAGATGAAAAATATTCTTTTATTTCTCTCTTGAAATTATCATTTTCACTTGCTAATTCTAAAGAAAAGTGTCCAAAAAGACACTTAGATTTATTTTCTATAAAATATTCATCTAGTTTTTGAATTAATAAAGTCATTCTCTCTTTTGTTGTTAACTTTGAATCATAAGCTATTGAAAAAATATTATCATTAAAGTATTTATGTAGATACTTTAATGACTCTAATCCTATTTCTTCTTTTGATTTAAAATGATGATATAAACTACCTTTTATCAAATCACACTCACTTGCAATATTTGCCATTGAAGTATTATGATATGATTTATTCTTAAATAATTTAATTGATTTTTCTAATATCTCTTCTTTTCTTGTTTTATCCATGTACTAACCTTTTGTTTGGATTATTATAACAAAAAAAAATACTATATTCCAAGATTTATAATTTATCTATAGTTTTATATAAAGCTAGTAATGAAGCTTTTCCTAATTCTTTTGATCTTAAATCTGACCACCCGAATTCAATATTTTCACTTTCTTTTGTATCTTTAAAAGGCATTTCTAACGTCATTGCAAGGCAATCAAATTCATGAGCTATATAATTTGTTCCAACACTCATAAGTGCCTCTCCATGTTTATCTTTATCATATCCGACTTTTGTTTGAAAATCAGGACTTACTTCACATAAGGCATTTTGGAAAAAGTCTAAAAGATTTTGTTTCTTTTCATTCCAAGATGAAATTCCTTCAGAACCAGCAATAAAGTTATAAGCTAACTCTTCATCACCATGAACATCTAAACAAAAATCGATACCTGTTTCTTTCATTTTTTCTCTAACTAAATAAACTTCTGGAGATTTTTCCATACTTGGATTTAGCCATTCTCTATTTAAATTAGCTCCTCCAGCATTTGTTCTTAAATTTCCTCTAAAAGAACCATCGGGATTCATATTAGGAATTATATAAAAAACTGCCTTCTTTAATAATTCTCTAGAAACTGGATTATCTCTATCTAATAAAGATTCTAATAAACCTTCTATTAACCATTCGGCCATTGTTTCACCAGGATGCTGTCTTGCTATTATCCAAAATATTTTTTTATCTTCTGATTCATTACCTATTTTTAATAAATCCATATCTCTTTTATCTAAAGTAAAACCTAAATTCTCATAAGAAACTAAATCACTCATTAAAGATTTAGAAATTAAATCATTATGCATCTCTTGACTATAAGGAGTAAAATATGAATAATATACAATGTCATATGAAGGTTTATGAGAGATTATTAGAGTTTTATCATTATAAGTACTTTTAACTCTAAACCATGTTTTTCTATCATATGAAGCAACAGCATTATAATTATGCCAAGCATTTGAGTAAGAAGTTTCACTAGCATTTACTATTTCTATTTCGCAAGAAACATCTTTTGCTTTAGATAATTTAAAATAAAACCACTGATGAAAATCAGATTTGTTATCTTTTTCAATTTTTACTTTTATTTCACCAGAATCATTTATACTTATACAGTGGATATTTCCACCATCAAAATTACTTGAAATTGTCATAGTTATCCTATTTGTAAGATTTTACATATAGAATAACATAAAATAATAATATTATATTTCAATATATATATATTTATGTTAAAAAGTATTATTTGAGTATTTTATACAATATTTAGACTACGACCCTATGATTATGTCTTCGTACAAACACATAAATACCATAAAGAAGCATAAGCCCTGAAGCAATAAATATTAGACCTTCATATCTAATCATACTTATATCACCGCTTACATAAACTAACGATAAACCAGTAAAAATTCCATAAATTGCAAATAATAAAATATATATTACATTTATTATTTTTTGAGCAGGAACTAATTCACTTTTTCTTTTAAAATGTGTAGTTAGTAGATAAATAACAATACTTACACTCATAAAAATTATTCCAGATAATAGATAACTACCTTCTTGGAATAAGTCATTTACCACAAAATAACCCAACACTCCTAGAAACAAAATTAAAAACAAATATATACCATTTTTCATAATAAATCCTTTAAAATTAATTCTAAATCTCATATAATACTTTTCTTCTTTATTATAGAAGAAAATTTTACTTTAAATAATTATATATATTATTATATATATTAAGTAAGAATTTTTTAATAATTAAAACTTTTTACGATAAACTTAAAAGAAAAGGAAATAAATGACATCAAATGATTTAATGAATACTGCTTTAAAACTTGCAAGATTAAAAGAAATTCCATGTGATTCCTGTATATCTTATGAGGGATCTAATATTAAAAGAGTTTTAATTGGAATTGATATGGAAACTCCTGAATTACTCTTAGCTAAAAGTTTAGATTATGACTGCGTTGTATCTCACCATCCAAAAGCCGACTCAAGTGTAATTGATTTTGCAGAGGTTATGGATGTGCAGATAGATAGAATGATAAAATCAAATGTACCTATTAATAAAGCGCAAAAAGTACTTAGAAAACAACAAAATAAAATATCTCCTTTAAGACATGCATCTAATTATGACAGAGTGAGTTCTGCTGCAAGATTAATGAAAATGCCTTATATGAATATTCATATTCCAGCTGATTTTATAACAGAAAAAATAGTTCAAGATCATTTAGATGAGAGTTTTAAAAATAATGAAAGAAAAACATTAAAAGACATTATAAATGTATTAGATGCTATGCCTGAATATAAAAATACTTTAGCAAAAGCTAAACTATCTATTGGTTCTTTAAATGATTATGCTGGAAAAATAGATGTTTTAATGGCTGGTGGAACAAACGGTGGTATTGATGTAATTAAATCTTATTTTGAAGCAGGTACAGGAACAATTATTTGTATGCACTTACCTTTAGATGTAAAACAAGCTGTAATTGAACAGAATATTGGAAATGTAATTATTGCAGGTCATATGCCTAGTGATTCAATTGGTTTATTAAAAATTGTAAACGAGTGGAGAAAACAAGGACTTGAAGTTACAACAATGTCTGGAATTATAGAACAGTAGTTATTCGATATCAAGCATTAAAAGATGTTTTCTTTTGTGATAAGTCAAAGCTAATAATATACAATATTTTAACTCTTTGAGAGCTATTTTTTCATTTATTTGAAATTTAATAGCTCTATTATCTTCAAAAGTAAAAAGATCTAAGAATAAAATTCTAAATGTTTTTACAAGTTTAGTTTTACAGTTAAAATAAATTCCATATTCATCTTTTTTATTTTTATTATAAGCTATTCTAATAGTTGATCCATTTTTACATAAATATGAAAGATCACCCCATTTAAGTTCTTCTTTTAAATCTTTTATATTTTCTTCTATAGAAATTTCTATAATTAATTCTCTTAAAAATAAAAGTTTATTTTGAATTATCACAGGATAAGTATCAAGTACATCTTTAACTTCTAAACTCATTTCAGGTATTTTATTCATCTTTTTGCCAAACAGAAAATTCATTTCCATCTGGTTCAATAATATGAAAATGTATGCCTCCTGGAAAAGAAAATATATCCTTATTTATAATTCCATCTTCTTTTTCTATTCTTTGTTTACTATCACTAATATTAGAAGATAATAGAACTAATAAAATTGAATTGTTTTTTATATCATCTTTTATTAGATTAAAGCCACCATCAGGACCTTCATTATAAAAAGCTATATATTTATCAGAAAACTTAGTAAACTCCCATGAAAAGACTTTCTCAAAAAAATATCTAGTTTTTATTAAATCTCTTGAAGCCATTTCAACATAATTAAGTTTTTCATGTTTTTTCATAATAATCCTTCTAATAAAAGATTAGCATAAAATAATATATTTATTTATTAAATAGATATTTGACAACATACCATAAGGTATGGTATGATTATTCAAAGGATTAAAATGAAAAAAGATGACTGGTTAGACCTATCTCTTAAACTTTTATCACAGAATGGTGTAAAAGCTCTTAAAATAGACTTTTTATGCAAAGAAATAAAACTAACAAAAGGTTCTTTTTATCATCATTTTAAAAATCATAATGTTTTCATAAATGAATTATTACAGTATTGGTATAAAACATATACATTGGATATTATTAATGAAATAAAAAAATATGAAGATAATGTAATTAAACAAATTGAAATAATAAATGAATTAATGTACTCAAAAGATTTAAATGTAGAAATTCATTTTAGAGCTTTAGCCTTAGATAATTCTTTTGTTTATAAGTACTTAGAAAAAGTTGATGAAATAAGAATTCAAGTAATTATTGATATTCAAAAGAAGTTATCTCCAAATTCTTCTATTGAAGAAGTAGATTTATTAGCTACTTGTGTTTACGCCCAATTTATTGGATCATTATTTATTTTTCCAAAAATAGAGGTAACAAAACAAAAAAAAATGGATGAATATTTTTTAGATCTATTTTTAAAATCAAATTATTAAGGAGCGAAAATGATTGAAACTATATTAACGTTTTATATATTTGTAATTATGTCTGCAATTGCAAAAATACATGTTTATTGGATAGGTGGTGGTGTTTGGCCAGGAAAAGATAAAAATGATTTAATAAACAAAGTTTTAGGACAAGGAGATATTTTTCCTTCTTTATTATCTTGTATCTTTGTAATTATTGTTTTTATTTTAATGGCTTTGTTTCCACTTATTTCATATTTTAAAATAGATTTAGGCTTGATTAATAACTATATAGACTATGTTTATTTATTTTTTGCAAGTATTTTTTTATTAAGAGCATCACTTATATTAATACCAAATATGGAAAATAAAGCACATAAACTTTTTATACTTTATAATAAAAAGTACTATTCACCAGTATGTTTTTCTTTATTCATTTCTTATTTTGTTTTATATTTAAATTATAAATAAGTCCTATAAAAGGACTTATTTATTTAATAACCAAGAATTTTCAACAGCTATGTTAACTTCTTTTTCAACATAAGACCACAATTTAGGAGATAAGTTTTTTAAATAAGAATTCCTCTTTAAAACTTGAGATTTTGAGATTTTATGCTCAACCCAAGTTCCTCCTTCGCTTCTCATATTAATAAGCAAAGGTAAAAGTCTATCAATAGATTTTGCAAAAATAGAATCAGCACTTTTACATTCTTCAAACTCTAACCATAAAGATTTATATTCATCTTCTTGATTATTAGGAAGTATTGAAAAAAGACGTTCACAGGCAGCTAGTTCTTTAATTTCTTGCTCTTTATGATTAGAATCTTGCGCAAATGCAAATAAATCTCCTGCATCAATTTCAATAATATCGTGAATTAATAACATTTTAACAACTCTTAAAATATTAATTTTTTCCATTGTATATTCTTCTAATAAGATAGCAGAAAACGCAATTTGCCAAGAATGTTCAGCTGAATTCTCACGTCTTGAATCATCACTTTTAACTCTTGTTTGTCTATAAACTGCTTTTAATTTGTCGATTTCCATAATAAATTCTAATTGTTGATCTAAGTTATTCATAATATTCCTATTTAATTAATTTTTTCTCTAAACTTTTTCTAAATGCTGGTGCTAGTTCTTCACATTCTAATATTTTGATAATATCTTCTTGTTTATTTTTATAATCACGCATAACTTGATTAATAAATTCTATGTTTATTTTCTCATATTTTCTAGATATTAATTTAAATGTATCATTTTTAGAAATAAATCCTTCTTTTATTACACGTAAATAAAAGCCTGTTTTATTTTCTTTTAAAACTAATGAAGTTAGTTCTTTTATTCCTTTAATTGAAGATATTTTAAAACAAGGTTCTCTAGGTTGTGAGACTTCAACAATAATCTCTCCAATAGAAAATATATCTGCTAAACAAATATTCTTGTCTTCAATATTTTCTAAAGTAATATTTTCTCCAAAAGAGCAGACATCTAAATTTAAATTGTATTTTTTCTCAAAATGTTCATAAGATTTTTGTGTAAAAACACAAATAGCTTTATGCTCACCTCCATGATGTTTTTTATCACTTTGAATATCGTTTTCTAAACCCATATAATTAACAAATACTTTATCATTAATAGATGTTTTTTTATATGCACTTTTAAACTCTTTATTATTCTTATTAAAAATATTTTCTACTCCAGAGTAGATGTCTATTATGGAAATATTTAACATTTTTTTCCTTTTTTTAATTATACTAAAATTTTTATTATTCATAAAATAACTAATAAATAATTTTACAAATCTTTAAAATACGATAAATGTTTTAATTTTTTCAGGTAAGCTCATAGTCGCTCCATAGTTTAGAGGTTGTATATTTTACCGCCGGAACGGCGATGACCCCAGGAAACAAAAAAGCCGCTTGATTTCTCAAGCGGCTTCTCAAATCAATCTGCTACAATCTTAGTCGCGTAAAGCAGCTTGTGCTGCAGCGAGTCTAGCGATTGGCACACGGTATGGCGAACAACTTACGTAGTTCAAACCAATTCTGTGGCAGAATTCAACAGAGCTTGGCTCACCGCCGTGCTCTCCACAGATACCGATCTTAAGATCT
>JABSON010000069.1 GCA_013215915.1 Campylobacteraceae bacterium
ATAAACCATATGCATTAAGAAGTAAGAATGAAAATACCTGAGAATAAGTAAGCAGTAAGAATCTCCATTGTTTCCCATTAAAGTTACTACGGTACCTACATATTGTTTATTTGTGTCTCAGTAATTCTCTAGCATCTTCTTACTTTTATTTTGGAACCCAGAGTGAGGGATTAAACACTAGTAGTCACATCATAGAGAATGATTAAACAGTAATAGTCAGGAATCTAACTGCTGTAGAACACTTGTGGAATGGGACGAAATCAATGGGAGAAGTATAGGCAATAACACTAACACTCCTCATCAATATAGTACATAATTGCTTACATTGATAAGGAATGTTAGAAAATATTAGAAACTTAGTCTGGTTCTTGTAAACTAAACGTAATTATTGACAGCTTAGAGACATGCAGAAGGTTTTATTAATTTTTTGATTAAAACAACAACCTTGCCAAAATTTCATATTTCCTAATCAGAGCAGTTACCTTGTCACATTTATATCAGTACAATCTGTTTTATTTATAAACCATTTTAATTCTTTATGTACTCATATACCCGTTCATATTGTCAATCTCTGAAAAAAGTTGTATTCTTCATCAAAGTCATCATCAACCCACAACGATATACCAAATGTTTTCTGACTCTTCACAATCAAAGATAGTTTCTTTTTATTTTCCATAATATTGTAAATAATTTGCTTTCTTTGTAGTAATAGATTTCAAGATAAATATTATATATATAATCCTATTATTATAAATGAAGATTTTGGTGTACTTCTTGTATTAAAAGGAACAAGTCAATTAGCAAAAGTTTTAAAATTCATTCAATATGTTGGATGTAATCTTTCTTCAAGATTTGCAGAAGATTATTTATATACAAAAAAAATAATTAATAAAAAACATAAAGAAATATTATACGAAGAATCAAAAGCAAATAATTTTTTATTAGACTCTTTATCAATAGCTTATAATCAAAAAAAAGAGAATATTTGTTTATGTACATCTGGAATGAATGCAATTTATTCTGTTTTAAAAGCTATAAAAAAAATACAAGAAAAAAGTGCAAGAACTGTAATAATTCAATTAGGTTGTTTATATTTAGATACTATGAATATTATCTCAAAACATTATAATAATTCTAAAATATTTTATGATATTTATGACTTAAATTCTTTAGATGAATATTTAAAAAACAATGCTTTAAATGTCTGTACTATTATTACAGAAGTTCCAACAAATCCTATGCTTAAAACTGTAGATATAAAACAACTATCATTTTTATGTAAAAAATATAATATTCCATTAATTATTGATTCAACTCTTGCAAGTCCATATAACATTGATTTAAAACCTTATGCTGATATTATTATTGAATCTTTAACAAAATATGCCTGTGGCAATGCAGATGTGCTTATGGGTACGTTTATAATAAATGAAACTTCTAAGTTTGCACATTTAAAAGAAGAGTTTTTTAAGTATTCTGATAAACCATATATAAAAGATATTCAAAGATTAGCTTATGAAATACAAACTTATGAAAAAAGAATGTTTGAAATAAATAATAATACAAAAATCTTAATTAAGTATTTAGAAAAAGCTAGTTTTGTGAAAAAAATATATCATACTTTAAATGAAAAAAACTATATTGATCTTATGAAAAATGAAAATGCTGTGGGTGGAGTAATATCCTTAGAATTTAATAAAAACTTTCAAAAAGTATATGATATTTTAAATTTTGCAAAAGGACCTAGTTTAGGAACAGAATTCACTCTATTAATGCCTTATACTTATTTAGCTCATTATGACTGTATTATCACAAAAGAAGGTAGAGAATTCTTAAAAAAGAATGATTTACCTATTGATTTATTAAGAGTTTCAGTTGGACTTGAAGATATAAATAAAATTATAAATGAATTTGAAAAATTAGAGAAATTATAAATTTATAACCACTTCCATATACATTTTAATAAGTTTAGTAGTCAGTTTTTTTCTTAAGTTTTTAATTATTGTTTTAAGAGCATTAGTTTTATCATCTTCATATGTTCAAGGCATATTAATATTGTTAAAGATAACTCTATTGATTTAAAATCTCAAGTATACTTATTTTTTAGTGTACGTATATTATTTTATTTGTATTTATTTCAAATTAATAATTTTCAACTAAGGAATCTGTGACTTTTTCTAATATATTAAATAACTTAATTGAATCATTTTCTTTTTTATTAAAAATAGGATTAATTTCTGCTATTTCCCAGCAACATACTTTTTTATTCTTTATTAACTCCATATTAAGCTGTAAAGCCTGGTCATATGATAAACCTTCTGAAACTGGAGTTCCTGTTCCTGGAACATATAAAGGATCTATACTATCTACATCAAAAGATACATAAATATATTTACAATGATCTAGTTTTTTAAATATACTTTTAACTGTAGAGGATACTCCATTTAAAGTAATATCTGCAACTGAATGCACATCTATATTATATTTTTTTATTAAATTATCTTCTGCTTTTTCATAATCTCTTAGTCCACAAAAAACTACATTTTCAGGTTTTATAGCAGCTGTTGATCCTGATAAAAATTTTAACTTATTCCAATACTTTTTTTCTTTTAAACTTATATCGTGAAGTTTAGATTCTTTATTATCTAAAGCACAAGCCATTGATAAAGGCATACCATGAATATTTCCAGACTCAGATGTATAAGGTGAATGAATATCAGCATGAGCATCAATATAAACAACACCTATTTCATCATTTGGATGTGCCATTCGTAATCCATGCATAGTTCCAGCACAAGAAGAATGATCACCTGCTAATATAATGGGGAAAGTTCCCTCTTCCCTTAATTCTTTAACTTTAAAAGCTAAACGTTTTATTACTAAATAAATTTTATCTATATATTTAGCATGTATAAATTCACTTTTTTTAAGATAGGATGCATTTTCATCTTTAATTAGAAAAGATGGGTAGGTTTTAAAATATTTTGAGTTTAAATCTTCGCATGATTTTTTTAAAGCTTCTACACCTAAAGATGCACCTTTTTTGCTACCTGCTATATCTGAGTATACTTCTATTAATTTAATAAACATAATTTTCCTTTCATAAAGAAAATATTAAAACTATAATAAGTATGTAATTTGTTTATATTTAAGAAGAGAAAGATCTAGTTTTACATTACTTTTTATATTATGTAGAAGATATGTTTAATAATTTTAGCATTTAAATTTTAAATAATTATTTTTTATATATTTAAAAATAATATAGGACTTATGTTTAAGATAAAGAAAAATCTTTATCTTAAACTATTTAAGCTATTCCACCTTTTAAAGCCATTCTTTTCTCTAATCTATGACCAACATAAGAAATAACAGATGTCATACATAAATAAAGTAAAGCAATTACAATCCAAGTTTCAAAAGGAGAGAATGTATTCGCAACAATTTCTTTTCCAACTTTTGTTAAATCTGTAATAGAAATAACTGAAACAAGTGATGAATCTTTTAAAAGTGCAATTACTTCACCTACAAGTGTAGGTAAAGCTCTTTTAAAAGCTTGAGGTAAAATAATATGTCTCATAGCTTGAAACTTTGAAATTCCTAAAGATGAAGCAGCTTCCATTTGACCTTTATCAATTGATTGAATAGCACCTCTTAAAACCTCAGCAGTATAAGCACCAAAAAATATTCCTAAGGCTAAAATACCAGCAACCATAGTTTGAAGTTCAAATATATTTGCAACTATAAAATAAAATAAAAAGATTTGAACAAGTAAAGGTGTTCCTCTAATTATTGTTATATAAACAGTAGCTATATCTTTAAAAAACTGGGAGCTTGAAAGTTTCATTAAAGCTAAAGTAATACCAATAAAAAACGCTAAAATTATTGCAAAAAAGGATATTTTTATAGTAACCCATAAACCATTAATAATAGGTCCTGCTCTTAACTCTTCTTTTGAAGCTAATAAATCATCTTCATAAACATCTTCACCAACTGTATAATCTAATTTAAATGATGAATCTAATTCTTCTAAAAGAACTTTTTCTTCACCATCAATATAGAACTTACCATCTTCTAGTATAAACGTACCATCTAATGGAGCTACTATATCTATTACTTCTTCATATGCGAAATACTTAGGAACACTATTCCATTTCCAAACATAGTTCATATTTGAAGATGCTAAAAAGAAAAAATATCCTAGAACTATATAAAAAGCTAAAGCACCTAAGTGCCCCAGGTTTTTGTTGTTACTCTTAAGTGCCTTTTTCATTATTTAACTCTTTTTAACCAAGATGTTTCTTTTAACCATTTTTTATCTAATTTATTATGGAAGTTAATAATAGTATCAGATTTAATTTGTCTAAGATAAGTATTTAACCAATTTAAGAAATCAGGATCACCTTTTCTAATTGCCCAACCAAATGGTTCATATGTTAAAGGAGTATCATAATGTACTAAAGTTTTAGCACCTTTATCAGCCATAAATAAAAGGTTATAAGTTTTATCATATACCATTGCATCAGCACGACCATTCATTACTTCAATAGCAGCATCAGCTTCACCCTCAAATGTTACAATTTTTGCTTTTTTAAAGAATTTTCTTGTAGCAATTTCACCAGTAGTTCCAAGCTTTGTAACAATTTTATACTCAGCTTTATCTAAATCTTTTACAGTTTTAATTTTATGTGCAATTGATTTTTTAACCATCATAGTTTGTCCAACAACAACATAAGGATCAGAAAAATTAATTTTTAAATTTCTCTCTTGAGTAATAGTCATACCAGACATAATCATGTCATATTTACCAGTTAATAAACCAGCAATAATTCCATCCCAAGAAGTAGATACAATTTTCAATTTAACACCCATAGCTTTTGCCATGTTTTTTGCCATATCAACATCATAACCAATAATTCTACCTTTTTTATCTTTCATATTAAAAGGCATATATTCAGGATTCATTCCTACAATTAATTCATTTCTCTCTAGAATTTTATTTAATGTTGATGTTTTCCATAAATTAATATTATCAGCAGAAACTGCTGTAACAAGTGATGACATAACAAATATACTAACAAGTAATTTTTTTAATAAATTTTTCATAATTTTCCTTTAATTTTCTTCTTTTATTTAACTATATATATAATTTTTTCAAGATTCTCTTTAAAACTTTTGCTCCTTTATTAATGACTTAGAATTTCATTTAAAAATTGTTTAGCTCTTGGAGATTTTGGATTATTAAAAAACTCTTCTGGAGTATTTTCTTCCACAATTGTTCCATGATCCATAAATACAATTCTATTACCTACTTCTTTTGCAAATCCCATTTCATGAGTTACACAAACAATTGTATAGTTCTCACGTGCTAGGCCTTTCATAACTTCTAATACATCACCAATTGTTTCAGGGTCTAATGCTGATGTTGGTTCATCAAATAATAAAACTTTAGGTTTCATAGCAAGTGATCTAGCAATTGCAACTCTTTGTTTTTGACCACCTGATAAATCAGCAGGATAAGCAGTTGCTTTATCTTCAAGTTTTACTTTTTTTAATAATTCAATTGCTGTTGTTGCTGCTTCTTCTTTTGAAGTATTTTTAACTAATGTTTGAGCAATAGTAATATTTTCAGTAATAGTTAAATGAGGAAAAAGATTAAAATGCTGAAATACCATTCCTACTTCCGCTCTTATTTCTTGTAAATTCTTTTTACTCTCCCATATATTAATATCATCAACTATAATATCTCCAGAGTCAATTTCTTCAAGCCCATTAATACATCTAATAAGTGTTGATTTTCCTGAACCAGAAGGACCACAAACAACGACAATTTCACCTTGTTTTACATTAAAATCAATATCTTTTAAAACATGAAAATCTCCATAATACTTATCAATTTTAATCATATCTATCATTTTTTTATTTTGCACTTATAATCCTTCTAATATTTTATTTCTTATAACAAAGAGAACAGATCTTTAACATCATCTAGTTGGGGAATTAAATTCATCTCTTTACCTACATTATTTTCTTTTGCAAGTGAATAAATAAGTCTTAGAACTGAATAATCTTCTAATGCAAAACCTACAGAGTCATATAATACTGTTCCGTGAGTTACTACATTAATAGACTTTTCACCTTTTATAATTTCATGGAACTCAGTACAAGTAAAATCATCTGGCATTTGTTGAATTTCACCTTCAATTTTTGATTGTGGCAAAAATTCAACTACTACAGTTGAAGACTCTACTAATTCTTTTTCAATTTCAGTTTTACCTGGACAATCTCCACCTAAACCATTAATAAATACATCTTTTTTAATCATATCTTTTGTTAATACTGTTTGATATTTTTTATCAGCGGTACAAGTTGTAATTAAATCAGCTCCAGATACAGCATCTAATGAGTCTGTACAAGCTGTAAGTTTTATTCCAAATTTTTTCATATTTTTTTCAAACTTATCCATAGCTTTTGGATCAGTATCATAAAATCTTACTTCTTCTAAATTAAAAATAAATGAATAAGCTAAATATTGGAATTCACTTTGAGCTCCTGTTCCTATTAATGCTAATACTTTTGAATCTTTTAAAGCCATATGCTTAGCCATCATGGCAGAAGTTGCAGCTGTTCTAAAAGCAGTTAAGAGTGTCATTTCAGAAAACATTAAAGGTTCACCAGTTTGAGTTAATGATAATTGTCCAGTAGCCATTACTGTAAACTTACCTTGATCTGGATTTTTAGGATGTCCATTTACATATTTAAAAGAATACATTTGTTCATTTGAAATAGGCATAAGTTCAATTACTCCACCATCAACATGATTAGCAACTCTAGGACTTTTATCAAAATCATCCCAGTTTTTATAATCTTCTTCTAAAGTAGAAATTAACTTTGAAAAAAAATCTTTATAACCAACTTTTTGAATCAATTCTTTTATATCTTCAATTTCTAAAACTAACATATATTTTCCTTTAATTTCTTTTACTTAAATGAATACCAGCAATCATACACCTAATCGAACCACCTGCTAATTCAATAGTAGGAACATTTAAATCAATTATTTTTGAGTATTTTTCTATTTGTTTACATTGACTAGAATTTAAAGCATTCTTTGCTCTTTTAGACATAACTAAATAAGAGTTTTTATTTCCTGTTAATTCAATAGCATTACCAGCAAAATTATTAATTTGATCAAATGATAAATCTATTACTTCTAATTGGCTCTCTTCTAATCTTGACTTAACTTCGCCTCTTCTTATTTCATTTTTGATCATGTCTAAACAAATTAAAACAAATTTTGAAGCCAAACACATCATTACATTAGTATGATATAAAATGTTCCCGTTTTCATCTTCTGTGTCAAATGCCATTGGTTCATACTTAAAGATTGAACAAAATCTCTCTAATACGATTTCAGACGATCTATTTGATTTAGCTGTATAAGCAATTCTATTTACATGATCTAACACCATAGCACCAGTACCTTCTAAGAATATATCATCCCACTCTAATCCTGAGAAATCAATAACATCTTGTACTCTATATTCAGACTTTAACATTTCAATAATATCTTGTCTTCTTTCTAATCTTCTATTTGCACAAAACATAGGATAAATTGCTACATGCCCACCTGAATGAGTTGAGAACCAATTATTAGGAAATACTGAATCAGGAGTTTGTTTTTCACCAAAGTCATCAAATACATGAACATTTATTCCATTTGATTCTAATACTTCAACTGCTGTATCAAACTCTTCTTTTGCTTTTTTAGATACTTCTTTATTTGATAATGAAGATGTTTTCTGAAAAGCATTATCACTAGCAGTTTGAGGATTTGAGAAAAATTTCCAAGGCCTTACCATTACAATTGAATTTGGAGCTTGAATTAAAGCCATTTTATACCTTTTTTTTATTTGTTAAATCTGATTGAACTAGATAAATACCAAAACAATATTCACCAACATTTTTGATTTCAACAATATCTTTTACTTTTGAGAATGATTTTAAATTATTTTTTGAAGAAATAAGATCATCAAAGTTTTGTAAAATATTTTCTATTTTGTTTTTACATTTAATTCTAGCTTTTAAAGAAACATCAAAGTAAAAAGCAAAAATTCCATATTTTAATGATGAATCATTTATTTTACTTTTTTGAATCATTTTACACATAGTATTTAATTCATTTAAATGACTAGACATTGAATTATTTAATATTGCATTAACAGAAATAATAACTCTAGAAACTGAATTTTTATTCTTAGTTTTATCATCTAAAGTAATTGAGAAAGTAGAATTTTTAATTTTGTTCTTTTTCATAAATTCATTATATAAATCTTTTTTATTTAATGAAGATTTTAAAATATCTGAAATACTAAGGTCAATAAATATTTCTGTTTGATTTTTAAGTTTTGCTATTTCTTGACAAATATGAATAGTTAAAAAATTATCACTTATATCTGATAAGAATAGTTCTTGTAAAGTCCATTGAGTATAATTGTTTTTTGCAAGTTCAATACCATATAATATCGATGAAACAATTTTTTCTTGTTTTGGAAATGCACTCACTCTTTTATCCTTCATTTATAAGATTAGCCTTATATCTTATAAAAATATTTAAGTTAGAAGAGAAAATTGTATTTTTCCATTACTATTAATATTAATAGTTTATCTAATAGCTTTATATAAAAAATCATATACTACTATTTAGCAGTACTTATTTTTATACTTCATTCTCACACAGCTAGACTTAATTGAAAATAAAAAACAATCAATATTTTTCGCTTATTTAGTGAATTTTACTGAAATAATTGAATATTTGCTTAAATGCTATTTTAATGCTATTTTACAAAATATTTAAGTTTTACATAAGCTAATTTATATCAATTATTTAACAATCAATTAACGATATAATTATAAAATGAAATAAACAAAAGGAAATCAAATGTTAAAAAAAGTTATCGTAAGTTTATTTATTCTATGTTCTTTTTCATTCTCAAATGAAATCACAATAGAAAATTCTTATATTAGAGCTATTGCTCCAGGTCTTACAAATTCAGCTGCGTTTATGAGTATAAATAACAATTCTAAAGAAAATATTTTTTTAGTTAAAGTTAAATCAAATATTGCAAAAAATGTTGAGATGCATACAGCTTCTATGAAAAATGGGATGATGTCAATGTATCAAGTTCCTAAAATTGAAATTAAAGCACATTCTAAAACTATGCTAAAACCTGGTTCTTTTCATATTATGTTAATTAATTTAAATAAAAAATTAATTATTAATGATAAATATAAATTTACATTTATTTTTTCAAATAAAAAAGAACTAAGTATTTTAATTCCTGTTAAAAAGATTATGCACAATATGAAAAAAATGAATAAACACACTTCTCATAATATGAAAAATTCTTCAAGTTCTTGTGTTATGAAAAAAGATATGAAAAATCACTCTAAAATGCATAATAAAAAAATGAATCAAGATATGAAGCATAACTCTTCTATGACTAAAGATAATAAATAGTGAAAAAAGGTTTATTAGTTCAAATTATTTTAATAATTTTTATTGTTTGTTCATATTTTCTAATAGATTTTAATAAAATATATAATTCTTTTAAACCAGATATTAAACTTGTAAAACAAGAAAACTGTGATTTACACAAAAGTCCTTGTTCAATAAAAATACAAGATGGAAGAGTATTCACACTTGAAATATTCCCTAAAAATATTCCGTTAATGAAAGCTCTTCGATTTAGAGTTACAAGTACAGATAAGAATATAAAAGATTTAAATTTAAGATTATATTCTAAAAATATGTTTATGGGTGATTTTAATTTAAAACTAAATAAGATTAAAGATGGTATATTTGAAATCGATTCATTACTTCCTACTTGCCCTGTTGGAAAAATGATTTGGAATGCAGATTTAGAAATAGATTCTATAGGGGCAAAATTTATATTTGAAACGGAGTAATTATGATAAAAAGAATTTTAATATCATTTGTAATATCTTTAGGTCTGATCATTTTTTTAAGTCCTTATTTTAATGATTATAAAGAAAATAAAAAATATGATTTTACTGTTAATACAAATAAAGGAGAAATCTCTAAAGAAGATTTTAAAGGTAAGGTTTTAGCTGTATATTTTGGATATTCTTTTTGTCCTGATGTATGCCCTACTTCTTTAAGTACACTAGCAGCTGCTTTAAATACTTTTGATAAAAACAAACAAGATAACTTATCAGCTGTGTTTATTTCACTTGATCCCAAAAGAGATACTTTATCAAATCTGGAAGAGTATTCAAAATATTTTCATAAAAACTTTATAGGTTCTACTTCTTCTAAAGAAAATTTAGATTTAATTACAAAAAACTATAATACTTATTATAAAATAATAGAACAAAATAACTCAGCTATTAAATATACCGTTTCTCATACTTCTTATATTTATATTTTTACAAAAGATGGTAAGCTACATAAAATTATTAAACATTTTTCAGATATAAATGAAGTTAAAAAAGTTTTAGATGAAGTTCTTTAGAATTAGTTTTGTGAAGAGAGTATAAACTAAGCGTAAAACGCTTAGTTTTAGAATAATGATTTAAATTTATTTTTAAGTTTTTCTTCTAATCTTTTTTTCTCTTTTTTAAATTTTCCACTTTCCATTTGTTCTTTTAACTTTCTCTTTAAATTATCTTTATCTAATTTATCAATATTAAGTTTTTTAAGTAATTCATCTTTTTTTGCATCAATTGTAGCTTGTAAAGCAGAACCAATATGAAGTTTTATTTTAGGTGAAGAAACATTCCCTTTAATAGAAGTATCAAATTTAATACCTTTTATATTAACTTTCACATAAGAATCTGTAATCATTTTTTCAGTATCTAAAACAGACTTAGTCATATCAAGTTTTGTTAATTTACTTTTAAAATGCATAGTTGAATTAATTATATTTTTGTTGATTTTTGAATCAAGAGTTATTTTTTCATAAACCTCTTTTGTAATATCAAATCTAGCAAAATTATTTAACATTGAAGAAAATTCATTTTTTACAAATCTTCCATTAATTAGTAAACCATTTACAGTTCCTATTTTATTTTCTAAGTTATATTTTAAATCTACATTTGCAGTTGATTTTAATACTTCTGGGAAATACATCATATGTAAAGTTTTCAAAACATTTATATCTTTTATTTTTGCAGTAAAATCACTATTTAATAGTTTATAATTTAATGATCCATCTAATAAATTTGATTTACCTAATAACAACATATTCTCATCTTTTACAAGAGTTCCATTTATTACGGCTGAACCTCTCATTTTCATAGAACTAAGGTCATATAATTTACTTAAATCTTCAACTTGTATTTTGTAATCAGATTCAATTTTCATAGTTTTTAAATTAATTTTTGTCTCTTTTACAAAAACATTAGCTTTTGAAGTATAAATATTACTTGTGTTATAAATGTGATTATCTTTTAAAATAGTTTTAAAATCAGTTTTAAAAGTAAGTCTATCAACAAGTTTTAAATCAAAGTCTTTATTTACTAATGCGTTATTAACTACACCATTATATACTTTTGTATTAATACTTCCTTTTAATTCATCCATATTTGCATTTGGAATATTTGCATTCATATCTAAATAACCACTTGCATACATTGGCATAGAAATAGCATTTAATGCTTCTTTTAAGTTTAACTTTTTAATATCTATTTTTAGATCTTTTAGTTTATTTGAAATAAGTTTTGCTGAAATATTTGTATTACTTTTGAATATATTACTTTTAGTATTAAAAGAAATATTATCTTTAATTTAAAATAATATGTCTTTTATACTTGTTATAGTTGAGTCACCAGCTAAATGTTCAAAATTAGAATCTTATTTGGGAAAAGGATACAAATGTGTTGCAACATATGGTCATCTGCAAACTTTGGAAAA
>JABSON010000007.1 GCA_013215915.1 Campylobacteraceae bacterium
ATCGCCTTCGCAATCGGTATTCCTTCTGATCTCTACGGATTTTACCCCTACACCAGAAATTCCATCTACCTCTCCCATATTCTAGATATTCAGTTTCAAATGCAGTTCAATAGTTGAGCTATTGGCTTTCACATCTGACTTAATTATCCGCCTACATTCTCTTTACGCCCAGTGATTCCGAGTAACGCTTGCACCCTCCGTATTACCGCGGCTGCTGGCACGGAGTTAGCCGGTGCTTATTCATATAGTACCGTCATTATCTTCCTATATAAAAGGAGTTTACGCACCGAAATGTGTCATCCTCCACGCGGCGTTGCTGCATCAGACTTTCGTCCATTGTGCAATATTCCCCACTGCTGCCTCCCGTAGGAGTCTGGACCGTGTCTCAGTTCCAGTGTGACTGATCATCCTCTCAAACCAGTTAAGCGTCATTGCCTTGGTGAGCCATTACCTCACCAACTAGCTGATACTGTACAGGCCAATCCCAAAGCTATAAATATTTCCCTTGCAGTCTTATGACTTAAAGGCATATAGAGTATTAGCAACCGTTTCCAGATGTTATCCTCTTCTTTGGGGCATGTTACCTATATATTACTCACCCGTGCGCCACTTAGCTGACAGTTACAGCAAGCTATAACCCGTTCTCGTTCGACTTGCATGTGTTAAGCACGCCGCCAGCGTTCACTCTGAGCCAGGATCAAACTCTCCAAAATTGAAGTTTTGATACTGACATATTTTGTATTTAACAAAATTATCACTCAAAATAGACGAAGAACATAAAAATATTCTTCATGCTTATATTGTATTTGTTTTAAAAGAGTTTGTTTCTCTTTTTTGAAGTATCATATTCAGTTTGAAAAAATTATATTTTTACAAACTTTAAGTTGTTAAAGATCATCCATATCTTCGTGTGTGTCACACTTGATTTGGATGGGAATTATAGGGTAATGGGCTTTGGATGTCAAGGGTTAAAACATAAATGTAGCTTAAATTACAAAATCTGTAAATTATATGTTTTTTTATTATTTTATATAAGTATATCCATTCTTGTTAATGATTATGCTAGCGCTATCTCCATTCTTATGATTTAATTTTATTTCACAATCGTTTTTTATAATATACATATCAGATTGATTTGATAAAGAAGAAAAAACTTTTCCATCATAAGAGAATGAAAATTTTCCTAAACTATCATTTTTACGGCAAGATACATTAACAGATTCGATATTATATAATTCTGTTAATAACACATATTTTGAGTTTTTTTGAGTTTTTTTACATTTCCAAGTTGAATATAAATATTTATTACTTAATGGATCTTTTAAAGATTCATTATGATTAGCTTTACCACCCATGTTTTCATCAGTATAAACAAGATAATAAAAACCTCCAATATCTTTGCCACATCTTATAAATTTAAAAGTCCATTGTTTTTTAAACCACTTTTTTTCATTTAAAGAATATTTATTATCAGTTAAAGCTTGATGCCTAATAAGTTTAAGGTTTGAAAGAACTGTATTTTGAGCAGACACTAAGTCAGTATTATGGTTTTTAACTTTAATAAAACTAAGAACTATAAATAAAATGCTTATTACGAAAATTAGTTCTAATAATGTAAAAGCATTTTTTTTCATTTTATATAGTATGTTTTTAATATTATATTATTATATTTAAATTCTATTTTTTCAAAATATTTATTATTAAGATAAACATTTGAAGTAATAAAATATTGATCACCACTTTGAATACCATAAAATTCTAATCTTTTAAGAAGACTCTTATCATCACTTGAAATAAAGTTAATATTTTTTTCTTTTAACTTTTTTGACAAGTCACTAACAAAACTATAGTTATATATAAAGTGTCTTTTTGGTTTACTAATATACGAATAAACAGGTTTATTATAAAATATAAGAGCATAATTAATAAGTAAAAAAGCAAATGCTAAATAAGAAATAAAATAGTGATACTTTCTAAAGAGAGGAAGTCGTACACGCAAAGTATGAAAAAATAATTTAACCATAATTGGCATAGATATAATCACAAAAGGCGCAAAATCTTCAATATAAATTTTTTGCCTAAAAGAAAATAATAATGAAAACATTAAAGCAGTAAATGAAATATACCAGTATATTGTTCTATTTCCTTTTACTGCAATTCTATATTGTGAGTAAAAAAAGTATAAAAATAATAAAGGTGAAAATACAGAAGCATAAATAGCCAAAGTATCAATAAAATGTCCTCTTGGTTTACCTGAAGTGGAGAAACCATATATACTCATTGATAAACCAAACAAAATTAATGAGAGAATAAATAATTTATTATCTTTTTTTTCAAAAGCATAAAAAAATAAAGCTAAATATAAAATTGCAAAAGAATTATCAATAAAAAGACAAAAAAACAAAATAATATAATTATGTTTTTTATATACTTTATAATAATACAAATAAAGCAATAAAAAAAACAATACAATAATTGCTGTATTAACTAATGTAGCAGCTGATACCATTCCAGGAACAATCATAAATAATATGATGTTAACTAATCTGTCTTTTTCATATTTAAAATAATGTTTAGTCATTAAATACATTAATATTGTGCACAAAAAATAAAAAAATAAAAAAGGAAATCTTAGTGCAATATCATTTGAGGGGAAAAGGTATAAAAGAGGATAAGTAAAATAAGTTAAAACAGATTTATTATCTAGTACATTAATCGCTTCTTTATATGAAATACTTAATGTACTTGAGAGATAAATTAATGATAAAAGACTAAAAACTAGTAAAAAGCAGAATAATAAATTATATTTACTAAAAACTTTTTTATTCATTTAACAACCTAAATTTTTAAAAAATTATTGATAATATCGTGACCATATTCACTCATGATAGACTCAGGATGGAATTGAACACCATAAATTTTTTTATTCTTTATTTCCAAAGACATAATTTCATTATCATCATTTGATACAGAAGTAACAATAATATCTTTAGGTAAATTATCTTTTTCAACAACTAATGAATGATATCTTGTTTCAATAAAATTTTTAGGTAAAGTGTCAAAAATTTTAGTATCTTTTAAAACGTTAATTTGTGAAGTTTTTCCATGCATCATATTATTAGCTCTTATAACTTTTGCTCCAAAAACTTGAGCAATACTTTGATGTCCTAAACAAATACCAAAAATTGGAACCTTGTCTGAGAAATATTTAATTACTTCTAAACAAACACCTGCATCATCAGGAGTAGAAGGACCAGGAGATATTATAATTTTTTCTGGATTTAAAGAAATAATCTCTTCTAAGTTTAATTCATCATTTCTTATAACTTTTAAATCAGCTCCTAATTCTTTACAATATTGAACAATATTATATGTAAAAGAATCATAATTATCAATCATCAGTAACATTATTTAATTCCCCTTGAACTTTTCTCATTTGTGAATTGATTTGAGCATATTGTTCTGACGTAATATTAGAATCTTGAATCCATTTATTTTCATTTGCTTCAATCAAAATTCCTTCTTTAGTACAAATCTCATTAAGATCTTTTTCATATTCAGTAATTGATGTTGAATTTTTAATAGTATTATTATCTAGATATTTAAGCTCAATATACCAGTCATTAGGCTTTTCACCCGAAGATCTTATTGTAGATTCAAAAATTACATTCATTAATATGCCTTTTTAAAACATTATATCAAGAAAAAATAAAAAAAAAGATTTTTTTAACTTATGATAATCATTCTTACTATTAAGATAATTTAAAGCTTAATTTTCTTATGATGTATTTAATAAAAACAAAAGGGTCAACATGTTAAAAAAACTTGTATTAAGTTCATTAGTTTTGGCGAGTTCTATCTTCGCTGCACAAGAGGTAAATATCTATTCACACAGACATTATGATACAGATAAGAAATTATTTAAAATGTTTGAAGCAAAAACAGGTATTAAAGTTAATGTTGTTAAAGCAAAAGCAAATGCATTAATTAACAGAATTGAATCTGAAGGTAAAAACTCACCTGCTGATGTATTAATTACAGTTGATGCAGGAAGATTACAATTAGCTAAATCAAAAGGTATTTTTCAATCAATTGAATCTGAATACTTAAATGCTAATATTCCTAAAATTTATAGAGATTCTGATAACCAATGGTTTGCACTTACAAAAAGAGCAAGAGTTGCTGTTATTAAAAAAGATTCTGGAATTGAAAATGAATTTGTTACTTATGAAGACTTAGCAAATCCTAAATTTAAAGGTATGATTGTAGTTAGATCTTCTTCTAACATTTATAATCAATCTTTATTAGCTGCAATGATTGAACATCATGATGAAGCGTATGCATTATCGTGGGCAAAAGGTATGGTTGCTAACATGGCTAGATCTCCAAAAGGTAATGATAGAGCACAAGTTAAAGCTGTAGCAAATGGAATTGGTAAAATTGCAATTGCAAATACTTACTATATTGGTAAAATGGTTCATAATAAAGATAAATCTCAAAGAGATGCAGTTGCTAAAATGAAAATTTACTTTCCTCAATTTAAAAATGGTGGAACTCATGTAAATATTTCTGGTGCTGGTGTTACTAAATATGCTCCTAATAAAGAAAATGGTATTAAATTCATTGAATTCTTAGCTTCAAAAGATGCTCAAGAATTATTTGCAACACAAAGTTATGAATACCCAGTTTTATCTGGAACTAAATCATCTAAAATTGTTTCTTCTTGGGGAAAATTCAAAGAAGATAATATTTCTATTAATTCTTTAGGTGAAAATAATGCAAAAGCTGTTAAAATCTTCAATAAAGCATCTTGGAAATAAAAAGATAAAATAATTGAAATACTTTAATAAACTGACAATAAGTAGTGTTATTCTAACACTACTTATTTCTGTACCTGCATTACTAATATTAGCTAACATTTTTACACCTACAAGTGAGATATGGTTACACCTAAAAGATACAGTTTTGAGTGAGTATATATACAACTCATTATATATTATGTTTGGAGTTGCAATAATGACTTCAATAATTGGATTTTCAACCGCATATATAACAACTATGTATACATTTACTTTCTCTAAATTCTATCACTACGCACTTATTTTACCTTTTGCTATTCCTACTTATATTGTTTCTTATGTATATGCTGGAATGTTTGATATTACAGGTTCTGTTACTATGTTTATTTTAGGAATATTAGGTAAAGAAAATATCACACAAGTTTATTTCATGGATATCATGTCCATTGAAGGCGCAGTTATTGTTATGTCTTTAGTTTTATATCCATATGTATATTTAATTTCAAAAACATATTTAATTGCAGAATCAGCATCAATTATTGATGCATCTAAAACGATGGGTTTATCACCTTGGAAAACATTTATAAAAGTAATTATTCCTATTTCAAGACCAGCAATAGTTGCAGGAACAATACTTGCAGTTATGGAAGCAGTTGCTGACTTTGGAGTAGTTGATTATTATGGAATACCTACTTTTGTAACAGGTATATTTTCTACTTGGTACGGAATGGGGTCAGTTGAAGATGCTTCAAAACTAGCTTCAATGCTTATGTTATTTATTTTTACTTTGATCTTTTTAGAGAGATTTCAAAGAAGAAATAAAAAATATAGATCTTCAGGAAAAGACTTTACACCAATTTCGAAGAAAAGATTAAAAGGTAAAAGTAACATACTCGCTTTTTTATTATGCTTTTTTCCTGTATTTTTTGGATTTATCTTACCTTTTGCCCAAATGTCTTATTGGTTTTCATTAACATATATGGATATTATTGATGAAGATTTTTTAAGAATTATTATTCAAACAGTATCTTTAGGTTTAATTGGTTCAATTTTAATTACAACATTAGGTTTTATTTTTGTTTATAATGTAAGACTACATAAAAATAAAGTTTCAGATAATTTAACGCAAATTGTTAAACTAGGTTATTCAATTCCTGGAGCTGTTGTAGCAGTAGGAGTATTAAGTTTATTTGGAATACTAAATAGAACTTTTGATGTTTTATTATCAGGAACTATTCTTTCACTGTTATTTGCATACTGTGTAAGATTTTTAGCAATTTCAATTAATAATTATGAATCTGGATTCTCAAAAATTCCACAATCTTATGATGATGCTTGTAAAACAATGAGTTTAAATGAAACTTCAAAACTTAAACAAGTAATATTCCCATTAATTAAAAACTCAGCACTTGCATCCTGTATAGTTATTTTTATAGAAATAATTAAAGAATTACCATTGACTATGATTTTAAGACCATTTAACTTTGATACTTTATCTGTATATTCTCATGAATTAGTATCTCAAGCTCAAGTTTATGAATCTTCAGTTCCTGCTATGTTTATAGTATTATTAGGTATAGCTTCTGTATTGTTATTAGCAAAAAAAATGATTAAGGATTAAGATGACAGGAATAAGTTTAAAAGATTTTTCAATATCTTTTGGAGAAACTAATATTTTAAATAATGTTTCTTTTGATGTAAAAGATGGAGAAATTGTTACAATTTTAGGAGCAAGTGGCTCTGGTAAAAGTACAATATTAAGATCTATTTCATCTTTAGAAGATAAATATGAAGGTGATATTTATCTTCATAAATGCTGTGTTTCAAAAAATAACGATTCATGTAAAAGCCAAGATATTGGTTATATATTTCAAGACTATGCTTTATTTCCACATATTAATGTAAAAGATAATATTATTTTTGCAATAAAAAATAAAAGTAAAAATGAAAAAGAAATAATAGTTGATAAATTATTAAAACAATTTGATTTAGAAGAGCATAAATTTAAACAAATACATGAATTATCAGGTGGACAACAACAAAGAGTTTCAATTGCCCGAGTAATTGCTTATGAACCTAAAATACTCTTACTTGATGAACCTTTTTCAAATCTTGATTCAATTTTAAGAAATAAAACAAAAATATGGTTAAAAAATTTAATTAAAGAATTTGGATTTTCAGCTATTTTAGTAACTCATGATAAAAAAGAAGCTTTAAGTATATCTGATAAAATTGGAATTATTCAAAATAAAACTCTCGTTCAATTTGGAACACCTAAAGAGTTGTTTGAAAATCCTGTTAATAAATATGTAGCTAATTTTTTAGGTCAAATTAATGAATTACCAAAAGAAATTATAAAAAATTTTTCATTAAAAAATAAAAATAATCATGACTTAATTGTAAGAGTCAAAAATACTAGAATTACAAAAAATAAAAATGATCATAAATTAAGAATATTAGATATCTCGTATTGTGGAGATTTTTATGAATTAACTTTACAATTTACAAAATATAATAAATATAATATAATTGTTGAGTTAAATGATAAAAGTGAGATCAATATGGAAACTGAACTATACTTAGATGTAAACAAAGAAGACTTAATCTTAATAGAAAATAAATAATATTATTAAATTCACTCATAATCAAAAATAATTTTACAGTTTGATTATCAAGTTCGATTCAAATTCTCTTGTTCATAATTACAAAAGAAAAAGGTTTTTATAAAAAAGAACTCTTGATGTTCAAATTAAAAAACATTATTGCAGTGTTTATATTCTCGAATAAAGAAAGAATTACAATAGTTTTGGTGCAAGGCAATATATATCTCTGATAAAAATGTACTGTATTCAAAAGAGCAGATAATGCATGTCTTATGTAAAAAAACATGATAAAAATCCAGTTAAGATTTATAAAACTAGCTAAAGCTAGTTTTATAATTGGTATTTTTTCTTAAATTCTGCCGATATATCAATAATACCTCTTTTTTGTAAAGAGTCTAATACAGAAGGTGTACAATCAACATCATCAGGCCAACGTCTATCAAAATTATCCATTTTATTTTTATTTGTGGCATCAATACAAATGGTATTATTTATAAAATAAATATCTCTATTTGAATCAATATTATTTACAATTCTCCAAATTAACATATAAACATTATCTAAATCATTTTGATTCTTTTCATCAACAATAATTAAAATTTTAATATTTACATATGTAGATTTTAAATCTTCAAATAATCCTTTTTGAGATCTTTGTTTATCAACAGTAATTATTGTAATAGGATTTTTAGTATCTAAATAATATTGTTTTAATTTTTTAACTTCTGAAGAAATATTTTGAAGTGAAGCTAATAAATCTTCATCTTTTTTTAATGTAATTCCTAAACTAGCTATTTCATTTCCAGTACAATCTAAACCTAATTTACCACCAACAGCAAATTTAGGACTTGAATGATCAAGTGCATCTACTACGCCTCTTGTAATTAGAATTTCTTCTATATCTATTCTATTTAGAATATGTCTAGCTAATTTATCATGATCTGTTAATTCTGGTGCATCTTCATTTACAAATATAGCATGTTTTACAAAAGACATTTGCCCTACTCCCCAAAATGCATGCATCATTTGCTGAGCGTGACCTGGGTATAAAGTTTTAATTTTTGCAAGAATTAAATTATGGAACACACCATTTTCTGGCATATAATAATCTAATAAATCAGGACAAGTTGTTTGAAGTAGTGGTAAAAATATTCGCTCAGTTGCATGTCCCATATATTTATCTTCTAAAGGTGGTTTACCTACAACAGTTGCCAAAAATACAGGTTCTTTTTTCTGTGTAATTGCAGTAACTTCCATAAATGGATATTCTTCTTCAAGAGTATAATATCCAGTATGATCACCAAAAGGTCCTTCTATTTTCATCTTAGATGGATCTACAAAACCTTCAATAATATAATCATTATCAGCAGGAACATAAATATCATTTGTAATTGATTTAACTAATTTTGCAGCTTTGTTTTTTACAAAACCATATAACATTAATTCAAATACACCAATTGGTAAAGGAGCTTGTCCACACCAAATATACATAGGATCTCCACCAATACCAATAGATACAGGCATTTTTTTGCCAGCTTTTTTAAATTCATGGAAAAAGTGGTTTGAATCTTTATGAATTTGCCAATGCATACCTACTGTATGATCATCATATACTTGTAATCTGTACATACCTAGGTTTTTAAGCTCACCATTAAGTGAAGTAGTATAAACCTGACCCATAGTAATAAAAGGTCCGCCATCTTGCTCCCAAGTAGTTAAAACAGGTAAATCAGATAATTTAGCATCTTTTCCTAATTTAATAATTTCTTGACAAGCACCCTTACCTTTTAGTTTTTTTGGAATAGTATTTTTTAAAGAAAATAATTTTCCAAATAAAGACAATTTATCTGCCATTGATTTAGGTGGTTTCATTTTTAACAGAGATTCAATTTCTGCACCAATTTTATCACCATCTCCAATAAATAATTTTACTGATTTTTCGCTACAAAAAACATTCATTAAAACAGGTTCTTTAAATTTTTTAGAATTTTTTCTATCAACTACATTAGTAAATAATAAAGCTTTTGAATCTTCTTTTTTTACTTCAATGTATGCGATATGTGGAATTTCTAAATTAATATCTAATTCATCATCAATGATTCTTAATAAATCATTGTCTTTTAAAATCTTAATTGCTCTTTTCATTTTTATCCATTTATATAATATGATTTATTCTAGCTAATTTTTTATATTATTTGGTATAATATTTCATGAAAAATCATTTAAAAAAGAGAGAATTATGTTTAATTTTGATGAAATAATAGAAAGAAAGAATACATCTTGTTTAAAATTTGATGCAATGAGTGGGTATTTTCCAGAAGCTACAGACCTTCAACCTTTGTGGGTTGCTGATATGGATTTTAAAACACCATCATTTATAATAGATGCTATGAAAGAAAAAATTGATCACGGGATTTTTGGATATACAAGACCAACTCAAACATTGATTAAAGCTGTTGTATCGTGGATGAAAGATAGGCATAATTATACAATAAAAGAAGAATATTTAACATTTGTAAATGGAGTGGTTCCAGCTTATTCTGCTGCAATTGAAGCTTTTTCAGCTGAAAATGATGAAATAATAGTTCAAACTCCTGTTTATTACCCATTATTTCAACATATAAAATCAAATAATAGAAAAGTTATTTATAATCCTTTAAAAGAAAATGATGGTTATTATACTATGGATTTAGATGATTTAAAAGCTAAAATTACTTCAAAAACTAAAGTTTTAGTTTTATGTTCACCTCATAATCCAGTAGGTAGAGTATGGACTAAAATTGAGCTTGATGATTTGGCAAAAATATGTTTAGATAATAATATAAAAATAATATCAGATGAAATTCATGCTGATTTAGTTTTTACAAAATTTACTTCATTGGCATCAATATCTGAAGATATTGCAAATATTACTTTAACATTAAATTCAGCAGGAAAAACGTTTAATATTGCTGGATTAAATTGTGGTTATGCAATTTGTCATAATGATTCAATGAAAAGAGCTTTTGATACTATTATTAAAAAAAGAGAAGTTAATTCTATTAATTTATTTGGATTTGTAGCACATGAAGCTGCTTATACAAAAGGCCATAAATATGTAGATGAATTAAAATCATATTTGGCATCAAATATAAACTTTACTTATGAGTATTTAAAAGATAATAATTCCAAAATAACATTTGTAAAACCAGAAGCAACTTATTTATTATGGTTAAACTTTAAAAGCTTAGATCTAAAACATACACAAATTAGACATAAGTTGTTAAATAATGCCAAGGTAGCACTGAATGATGGTACTTCTTTCGGTATTGAAGCAGATGGCTATTTTAGGTTAAATGCAGCACTAACTCAAGAAAAATTAGAAGAAGCTCTGTATAAAATTGTTACAAATCTACACTAATTAAAATTACAACTTAGGCATTTATTACAAATATTCACAAAAAAAAGCAACTTGACAATTATACATTATGCATTAGTTGCTTTTTTTATAATTTATAGTACAATTTATTAAATAACTTATTAATGGATGATAACTATGTCAAATGAATTAGTATTAGCCTCTATTGTTTTTGTTATTATTGGTTTTGTTTTAGTAGGTGCTTTTTTAGCATCTATAAAACTAGGACCTCAAGACAGAGATAATAAAGCAAAACACACTCTTTATGAATCAGGTGTAACAAACCCTGTTGGTGGAACAAACTTAAGATTCTCAATCAAATTCTATCTTGTAGCAATTTTATTTGTATTATTTGATGTTGAAATTATATTTATGTTTCCTTGGGCTGTAAATATTAGAGAACTTGGATACTTAGGTTTATTCGAAATGTTCATGTTTATGGGATTACTATATGCAGGATTAATTTATATTTATAAGAAAAAGGCGCTATCATGGGATTAGGAGCAGAAGCAGGATTAGGTGATACAGTAGTAACTACTAAACTTAACCAAGCAGTAAACTGGGCAAGGTCGTATTCATTATGGCCAATGGTATTTGGAACAGCCTGTTGTGGAATTGAATTTATGTCAGTTGCAGCAGCAAAATATGATTTATCTAGATTTGGAGCAGAAGTTGTAAGATTTTCACCAAGACAAGCAGATTTAATGATTGTAGCTGGAACTATTTCATATAAACAAGCACCAATTTTAAAAAAGATTTATGATCAAATGTGTGAACCAAAATGGGTAATCTCTATGGGAGCCTGCGCCTGTTCTGGGGGTTTTTATGATAACTATACAACTGTTCAAGGAATTGATGAAATTATTCCTGTTGACGAATATGTATCTGGATGTCCGCCTCGTCCTGAAGCTGTACTAGATGCTATTATGAGAATCCAAGAAAAAGCTCAAAAAGATTCAATTATTGTTGATCGTGTTAAACCTTTTAAAGGAATACTTGATGCCTAAAGAATTATTAGTTTCTGTTAATGAGCTAAAATCTGTAATTAAAGACTTAAAAGACAATCAAGATTATAATTTATTATTAGATATTACTTGTATTGATTATTTAAAATTTCCTGATGTAATGGAGAGCAGATTTGCTTTAGTTTATATTTTAAGAGATAGAACATTTAAAAAAGAAATAATAGTTAAAACTTTTATTCCAGATCACAATTTAATAGTTGAATCAATTAGTGATTTATATTATGCTGCTGATTGGGCTGAAAGAGAAGTATATGATCAATATGGAATTAAATTCAAAGGTCATAAAAACTTAAAAAGAGTATTAAATCATCATCAATTTATTGGTCATCCACTAAGAAAAGATTACCCTATTACAAAAGGTCAAATTTGTACTGAAACTGAAGATTTAATGGATGAAATGATGCCATTATTAAAATCATATGGTTTTAACGAAGAGCATATGGAAGAGTTAATGTTAATTAATATTGGACCTTCTCATCCTGCAACTCATGGGACAATCAGAAACTTTTTAGCAATGGAAGGTGAAAGTATTGTAGCTTGTGTAACTGAAATTGGATACTTACATAGAGGTTTCGAGAAATCATGTGAAAACCACACTTATAATCAAATTATTCCTTATACTGATAGATTAAACTACTGTAGCGCTATTTTAAATAACATTGGTTATTCAAAAGCTGTTGAAGAAATGTTAAAAATTGAAATTACTCCTAGAGCTAAAATGATTAGAGTTGTAGTTGGAGAATTATCAAGAATCATAGATCACCTTGTATGTAATGCTGCAAATATGGTAGATTTAGGTGGATTAACAAACTTCTGGTATTTATTCGCTCCAAGAGATAAAGCTTATGATTTATTATCAAAACTAACAGGGGCCAGATTAACTAACTCATATACAAGAGTTGGTGGATTAGAACACGATTTATATGATGGTTTTGATGTAGATATAGAAATTATTTTAAAAGATGTTGAAAAATCAATTGATGAAGCTTTATCTTTAATTGCTCATAATAAAATTTACTTAGATAGAACTCAAGACGTGGGTGTTATTTCAAAAGAATTTGCAATAGATTCTGGAATTACAGGTCCTAATTTAAGAGCTACTGGTGTTACATATGATTTAAGAAAAGACAAACCATATTATGGTTACGAAAACTTTGATTTTGATGTAGTAATTGGATCTCACGGTGATGTTTATGACAGAATGATGTGTAGATTTGAAGAAATGCTTCAAAGTGTTAGAATTATTAGACAAGCTATGGATAATATGCCTACTGGCGCTATTAATGTTAATAATCAAGGTGTTATTTTACCTACTAAAAAAGCAGTTTATGGAAATATTGAAGGTTTAATGACTCAATTTAAACAAACTTTTGAAGGTATTAAAGTTCCAAAAGGTGAACATTATTCATTTACAGAAGCTGCGAATGGTGAATTAGGTTTCCATATCACATCTGATGGAAGCGGAACTCCATATAAAGTTAAATGTCGTCCACCTTCTTATTATGCTCTAGGAGCATTTCCAAGAATTGCTGAACAAGGTATGTTAGCTGATGCTGTTATTACAATGGCTTCAATGAACTTTATTGCAGGGGAGTTTGACAGATAATGAATACATTTACATATACAAAAGAAAATGAAGAAAGTTTCCAAGAACAATTAAAAAAATATCCAAATTCTGATTCTATGATGTTACCAGCTTTATGGTTAGTTCAAGAACAAATTGGTTGGGTTAGTCCTGAAGCTATGATTTTTGTAGCAAACAAACTTAAAAAAGCTCCAATTGAAGTTCATAGTTTTGCATCGTTTTATACAATGTTTAATTTAAAACCAATTGGTACTTATCATATTGAATTATGCAAAACTCTATCGTGTATGATGATGGGATCACGGGATTTAAAAAAATTCATGAAAGATACTATTGGAATTGAACCTGGTCAAACAAGTGAAGATGGAAAATTTCATTTCTCTGAAGTTGAGTGTATGGGTGCTTGTGGTGGAGCTCCAATGTTCTCACTAAATGGTGCTTATCACGAAAACCAAAGTGTAGAATCTTTAGAAAAACTTTTAAAGGAGTGTAAATAATGCTAGTTAAAGTTGTTAGTAAAAACTTCGATATTCAAGATTCGCATACATTAAAAGTGGCTTTAGAGTGTGGAACTTATGATTCTTTAGATAAATTATTTGATACAAAACCTGATGATATTACAGAAGAAGTTGTAAAATCAGGACTTAGAGGAAAAGGTGGCGGTGGAGCTGCTTGTGGACCTAAGTGGAAAATGATGCCAAAAGATGATCCACGTCCTGCTTATTTAATTGTAAATGGTGATGAATCAGAGCCTGGAACATTTAAAGATAGACAAATTTTTCAATACGATCCTCATTTATTAATTGAAGGAATTATTTATTCTTGTTATGCAATTAATTCTCATGATGCTTATATTTATATAAGAGGTGAGTATGAATGGTTTATTAATAGATTAAATAAAGCTGTTGATGAAGCTTATGAAGCTGGAATTATAGGACCTAAAGTAAAAGGTCACGATTACAGAATTGATATTACAGTTCATAGAGGTGGTGGAGCTTATATTTGTGGAGAGAAATCTGCACTTATTGAATCTTTAGAAGGTAAAAGAGGACATCCAAGACTTAAACCACACCAAAAAGAGTGTGAGTGGTTCTTTGATAATCCAGCAACTGTAAATAATGTTGAAACAATTGCAACAGTTCCATTTATTGTGAAAAATGGTTATGAAGCATACACAGCTTATGGAACACCTAAATCACCTGGTACTATGTTATTCGCAATGTCTGGCGCAGTTAAAAATCCTGGTGTGTATGAATTAGCTTTTGGAAATAAAATGATCGATTTCTTAAATGAAGTTGGTGGTGGTATGAAAGAAGGTAAAAAGTTAAAAGCTTTAATTCCAGGAGGTTCTTCATGTCCAATATTAACAGCTGACGAAGTTAATGAAGCTGTATTGGATTATGAATCAATGTGGGACATAGGATCAACATTAGGAACAGGTGGAATGATAGTAATTGATGATTCACAAAATATGGTTGACGTTGCTAAAAACTTAATTGAGTTTTATCATCATGAATCTTGTGGTCAATGTACTCCTTGTAGAGAAGGTACATCTTGGATTGATAAAATGTTAGCAGATATTCTAGAAGGCCAAGGAAAAGTTGAAGACCTTGATACTATTTTAGAAGTTTGTGAAACAATGAACGGTAAAACTGTATGTGTATTTGCACCAGCAGTAAAAGATATTATAAAAAGTATCGTTATAAAATTCAGACATGAATTTATAGCAGAATTTAATAAAAATAATTAGGAGAAACAATGGCTAAAAATACTTTCACTCTAACAGATAATAGAAATGGTAAAAGTTACGAATATGATGTACTAGATGGTACTAGAGGACCTTCAGTAGTTGATATTAGATCATTTTATAAAGATTCAGGAATGTTTACTTATGATCCTGGTTATACATCAACTGCATCTTGTGAGTCTAAAATTACATTTATTGATGGTGAGAATTCAGAACTTAAATATAGAGGTTATGATATCGCTGATTTAGCTGGTAAAAAATCATTTTTAGATGTTTGTTTTTTATTAATGAGAGGTGAGCTTCCAACTAAAGAAGAATCTCAAAACTTTGATTTAGAAATTAGACATAGATCATTTTTACATGAAGGAATTGTTAAAATTTTTGATGCTTTCCCTAATCATGCTCACCCAATGGCAACATTAGGATCTGCAACTATGGCCTTAGCAACTTTTTATGCTGAGCATTTAACATTAGAAACTGAAGATGATTATAAAGAAATGAGAAGAAGAATTATTGCAAAAATTCCTACAATTGCTGCAATGTCTTATAGAAACTCAATTGGAGTTCCTCCTATTTATCCTGATGTTGATAGATATTTTACAGAAAACTTTTTATATATGTTAAGAGCTTACCCAGGTGGTAAAATGAAAAACTTAGGTAATGGTTTATCTGCTGAAATCAAACAAATTGAAGTTGATGCACTTGATGCAATCTTTACTTTACATGCTGATCATGAACAAAATGCATCTACTACAACTGTAAGAAATGTAGCTTCTACTGATGCTCATCCTTATGTTGCTATTGCTTCTGGAATTGCTGCTTTATGGGGAGCTTCTCATGGTGGTGCAAATGAAAAAGTAATGGATCAATTAAAATTAATTGGTGATGTTAAAAATGTAGATATGTATATTGCAAAAGCTAAAGATAAAAACGATCCATTTAGATTAATGGGATTTGGACATAGAGTTTATAAAAGTAGAGATCCAAGAGCTGAAGCTTTAAAAGGTTTACAAGATAAATTAAGAGAAGAATTAAATCTTGACTCTAAATTATTAGATATTGCTGCCGCTGTTGAAAAAGCTGCATTAAGTGATGAGTACTTTATTAAAAGAGGTTTATATCCTAATATTGATTTCTATTCAGGTGTTATTTTAACTGCATTAAAAATTCCTGTAGAGATGTTTACTCCTATTTTTGTTATTGGAAGAACTGTTGGTTGGATTACACAATGGTCAGAATTAAAACAAGATCCAACATCTAAAATTGCTCGTCCAAGACAACTATACACAGGTAAATAAAAAATAAATAACAAGGAAGATATAAAATGAGTGAAATGGTAAAAATTACTATTAATGATAAGGAAATGGAAGCAAAGAGTGGTTCTTTGCTTATTGATAAATTATTAGACGAAAATATTCACATTCCTCATTTTTGTTATCATAGAGCCCTTGGAGTTGACGGAAACTGTAGAATGTGTATGGTTGAAATTGTAGGTCAAAAAAGACCACAAATTTCATGTGATACGCATATCAAAGAAGGTATGATAGTTTCAACAGTAAGTGAAAATATTATGAAAGTTAGAAAAGAAATTTTAGAACTTCAATTAATTAATCACCCTATTGACTGTCCTACCTGTGATCAAGCAGGTGAATGTAAACTACAAGATTTTTATATGGAATCAGGTTTCTATGAATCAAGAATAAACCTTGCTGATAAAAATCATGCAAGAAAAAAAGAAGATCTTGGTGCTAATGTAATGTTAGATCAAGAACGTTGTGTACTTTGTACAAGATGTGTTAGATTCTGTGCTGATATTACAGGAACTCACGAATTAGGTGTTGTATCACGAGCAGATCATTCTGTTATTGCTACTTTCCCTGGAATGAAACTTCATAATCCTTATGCGATGAATGTTGTTGACTTATGTCCCGTTGGTGCTTTAACATCAAAGGATTTTAGATTCCAACAAAGAGTTTGGTTTTTAGAATCTTTTCATGCTATTTGTAATGGCTGTTCAAGAGGCTGTAATATCAATGTTGATCATAGAAAAGAAAAATATAAAGATGATATAGTTTATAGATTTAGACCTCGTCATAATGATGCTGTAAATGGTTATTTCATGTGTGATGTTGGAAGATTATCTTATAAATCAAATCAAAATAATAGAATTACAAGCGCAATTATTAATAAAAAAGAAGATACTTCTTTTAGAGCTTTAGCTTTATTATATAAAGAATTAGCAGCTAATGAAAAATCTTTAATTTTAGTAGGACCTAATTTATCTCTAGAAGAATTAATTAACTTAAAATCATTTGCATCTAGTATTGGAGCAAATATTTCAGGATATGCACCTACTTATGTTGATGAAACATTTGGGGATGATTATTTAAAAACTAATGATAGGTCTTCAAATAGAGCAGCATTTAAAGAAATTGAAATTTCAGAATCAAAAGCTGATTTTGATAAGTATTTAAATGAAGCAGCTTTAGTTGTAATTTTTGAAAATAATTTCTTTGATGATAATTTAAAACTATTAGATAGAAAAAAATTAATTTCATGTTTCTCAAATGCCTGTACAACAACAGAGCATTCTGCTGTTGTAATTCCTTTAGCTTCATTTTATGAAAAATGTGGGACTTATATAAATAAAGATGGTATTAAACAAAAAGTTATTTCAGGAATGAATAAAAATTTTCCAGAATTAAATGCAAGTGATTTAATACAAACTATTCAATCAATGTTAGAAAAAGGAAATATATGAATACGGCTTCAATAATTATTATTGTTGTAAACATACTATTAGCTGTAGTTCTTGCAGTTGGACTTACTCCAATTTTTGTTTGGTGGGAGAGAAGAGTTGCTGGTTTTGTTCAAGATAGAATGGGACCAAATAGATGTCATATTGGTGGATTTAGACTTGGTGGTTTAATACAAAGTATTGCAGATATGTTCAAACTTATATTTAAAGAAGATTTTACTCCTTCACATGTTAAATATAAGTTCTTTTATACTATCGCTCCTGGAATTGTATTTTTATGTTATTTTATGACATTTGGAGTAATTCCTTTTGCTGATAATTTAGAAATAGATGGTATTTCTCATCAAATGCAAGCTTTACCAATGAGTATTGGTATTATGTGGTTTATTGCATTCGCTGGAATTTCTGTTTATGGAATTATTTTAGGTGGATATGCTTCTTCTTCAAAATTCGGACTTTTAGGTGCAATTAGAGGGGCTGCTCAAGTTATTTCTTATGAAGCAGCAATGGCATTAGCACTTATTTCTATGCTTTTAACTTATGGCTCAATTCATTTAAATGATATGGTTGTAGCACAAAGTGGTACTATTTTAGGTTTTATTCCAGCTTGGGGATTCTTTATGCAACCACTTGCTGGTATTATATTTATTGTAACTGTATTTGCTGAAACAAATAGAGTTCCTTTTGATATAGCTGAAGGTGAATCTGAAATTGTTGCTGGTTATCATACTGAGTATTCAGCTATGAGATTTGGTTTATTCCAAGTTTCTGAGTTTGCTGCTATGGGTGGTGGAGCTGCGATTATTGTAACAATATTTTTTGGTGGTTATCAAGTTCCATTTATGGATACAGCTACTTTAAAAGCAAATATTGATTGGGTAATTTTAGGACTTGCAATTGTTATTCCTTTATCGTTACTAATGTTTACAGGATGGATTAAAAAGAACAATGTGTGGCCAGACAAAAATGATATTAGATTTAGAGAAACAGCTATTTTGGTTAAAGTATTTTCAGGTTTAGCTCTGTTTATTTTACTTTCTTTAGCTTATATTTATTTTACTGGTTTAAGTACTAATGGTACAAATATTGCGGTAACAGTAGTTCAAGTATCTACATTTTTAACTAAATTCTTTATGATGGTATTAGTATTTATGTGGGTTAGATGGACTTTATTAAGAATCAGATATGACCAACTTCAAATGTTAGGTTGGAAAGTATTATTACCATTATCTTTACTTAATATCATAATTACGGCAACAGTAATAGTAGTAGGACAATAAAATGGGAATTAAAGTAATAAAAAGAGAAGGTAGCAGTTTTAAAGATAAACTTTATATACCGGCTATTATTGGTGGTTTAAAAACTACTTTTAAACACTTCTCAAAAAATTTAAAAGATACATCAAATATTATAACTATGCAGTATCCAGAAGTTCAACCAACTGATGTAACTGATAGATATAGAGGTATTCATAGACTTACAAAATGGGATGATGGATCTGAAAAGTGTGTTGCATGTTTTATGTGTGCAACTGCTTGTCCTGCTGAATGTATTTTCATTGAAGCAGAAGAAAGAGATGATGATAAGGCTGAAAAAAGACCAGCTAAATTTATGATTGATTTACTTGAATGTGTTTACTGTGGATATTGTGTTGAAGCATGTCCTTGTGATGCAATTAGAATGGATACAGGAATATTTTCATTTACAGCTGATTCAAGGGATAAATTCTTAGTTGATAAGGATTATTTAATGAATAATGAAAGATCAAAGGATTTTAGTAATGATTAATATTGTATTTTTAGCTTTAAGTTTTGGTGCAATTGCCGGAGCATTAGCTATGTTATTATATAAAAATCCAATGTATTGTGCATTGGGTTTATTGATTTCAGTACTTTCAGTAGCTGGATTATTTGCACTTTTAAGCGCAACATTTTTATTCATGGTTCAATTAATAGTTTACGCAGGTGCTATTATGACTTTAGTTATTTTCATCTTAATGTTTTTAAATATTAAAGATGAAGATATGCCAGATGAACCAAATAAATACAAACATATGATTTTTGCCGCTGCTTTAATGTTACCTTTAAATATTGTAATCTTAAAAGCTGTTTCAAATTTACCATCATCTGACTTTTCAATAGTTGCAGAAGACTTTGGTGGAATTCATGATGTTGGAATATATTTATATACAAACTGGCTTTTAGCGTTTGAGCTTATTTCAATTTTACTTTTAGTTGCACTAATAGGTGCAATTGTATTAGTTAAAAAGAAAAAAGAAAGAGGAGTTAAATAATGATATCTTTAACATCATATGCTTTTGTTTCAATGGCTTTATTTACAATTGGAGTTATGGGTGTAATATCAAGAAGAAATATTTTTGTTATTTATATGTCTTTAGAATTAATGTTAAATGGATTAAATCTATTTTTAGTTACATTTGCTAGACATCATTTAAATTTAGATGGTCAAATAATTTCTATTATGGTAATTGCAATTGCTGCTGCTGAAGCTGCTATATTTTTATCTGTAATTATTTTATTATTTAGATCAAAAAAATCTTTAGATACAGATATGTTTAATACACTTAAAGAAGGGAAAAAATAAATGAGTTCAAACTTAATTATATGGATCATTTTAGCTCCTTTGTTTGGTGCAATTTTAAATACAGGTTTTTATTTTTACCATATTAAAGAAAGAGAAATTCCTCAAAGACTATTCTCTTTAATAGGTACAATATCACCAATGATTGCATTTGTATTTACTTTAATTTTATTTCTAGATATGAAAGAAACAGGAAATACTTATACACAAGATTTATATACTTGGTTAAGTGTTGGAAATATGAATATTTCTATGAAATTATTAGCTGATAATTTATCTATTTTTATGTCAATGTTTATTACATTTGTAGGTTCACTAATCCATGTTTATGCTGTTGGATATATGGATAAAGATAAAGCTTTTGGTAAGTTTTTTGCTTACTTTAACTTATTTTTAGCGTCTATGTTAATTTTAGTTCTTGCAGATAATCCAGTTATTTTATTTGTCGGATGGGAAGGTGTTGGAGTTTGTTCATACCTTTTAATTAAATTTTATCATGGTAAAAAAGAAAATGTACAAGCTGCAAATAAAGCATTTATTGTAAATAGAGTTGGAGATTTTGGATATATTTTAGGTCTTATAACTTTATTTTTTGCTGTTGGACAAGGTGACTTATCATTTAGCTCACTTGAAGCAAATATAGCAAATGCATCAAATGAATTATTAATTCTTTCAGGTGTTTTATTATTTGTAGGTGCAATGGGTAAATCAGCACAAATTCCTTTATTTACTTGGCTTCCAGATGCAATGGCAGGACCTACTCCAATTTCTGCACTAATTCACGCAGCTACTATGGTAACTGCTGGTATTTATATGGTTGCAAGATTTCACTTTTTATACGAAGGTATTGAAGGTGTAGGGATTTATATTGCTTACGTTGGTGCTGCATCTGCTTTATTTGCTGCAGTTATTGCTTGTAAACAACAAGATATTAAAAAGATCCTTGCTTACTCAACTATGTCTCAGTTAGGTTATATGTTTATAGGTGTTGGTTTAGGTTATTATTCATCTGGATTATTCCATGTATTTACACATGCTTTCTTTAAAGCTATGTTATTTATGGGTGCTGGTGGAATTATAATAGCTTCACATCATTACCAAAATATATTTAAAATTGCTCAACATAGAGTTAATTTACCGATTATCTCAACTACATTTTTAATTGGTGTAATTGCAATTTCTGGTATTCCTCCTTTTTCTGGATTTTTCTCAAAAGATGCAATTTTAGCTTCTGCTTTTGCTGAAGGTGAATATTTAATTTGGTTTATTGGAATGTTTACAGCATTTTTAACAGCATTTTATATGTTTAGAATGTATTTCATTTTATTTGTAGCTCCTAATAAAAATGTAGGTAGTCCTTATGTTTATACATCTAAAACAATTACTATTCCATTAGCAATTTTAGCTATTGGTGCAATTGGTGCTGGGTTCTTTAACTTACCAACAATTTTAGGTGGAGATCATTTTGTTGATACTTGGTTAGCTCAATTAAATTCAAAAGTTTTACATATGTCTCATTTAACAGAATGGATATTAATGGTTTTATCAGTTGCAGTTGCAAGTGCAGGAATCTTTGTAGCTTACAAAAAATATGCAAACTTTGATGTATTCAACCCTGAAAAAGAAGATGGATTAATTGGTAACAAATTTTATATTGATGAAATATATGATGTTGTATTTGTTAAATCATTACAAAGATTATCAGTATTTATTGATAAAACTGTAGATACAAAAATTATTGATGGTTTCATTATGGGAACTTGTAATCAATTTATTCTACTTGGAAAAAAAGTTGCAAAACTTCAAACTGCAAATGTTAGATTTTATGCTGCCTTCATGCTTTTAGGTATGAGTAGTATATTTGTTTATTTATTTATTACTTTAGGATTATAATATGAGTCCAGATATTTTAACTTTTATAATATTTTTACCAGCCTTAGTTGCTTTTGCCTTAATGGTAACAACTAAAAATGTAGAAGCTGTTAGAAATATTGCGTTTTTATCAACAATAGCTATTTTAGTATTAGTTTTAAAACTATACTTAAGTTTTGAACCAGCTGCACATATGCAGTTTGTTACAAATGTTCCTTGGATTGCAGAATATGGAATTAATTATTATATTGGAGTTGATGGTTTTTCACTTACAATTTTAATGATGATTGCTATTTTAATTCCAACTGCATATTTACTATTATGGGAAGGAAGAACTAAAGGATATTGGATCAATATGCTTTTAGTTCAAACAGGTGTTACAGGAACACTTTTATCTTTAGACATGGTTTTATTTTACTTCTTCTGGGAAGTTATGTTATTACCCGTGTTTTTAATGATTGGTATTCACGGAACTGGAAACAAAGTTTTTACAACAATTAAAGTAACTGTATATACAATGGGTGGATCATTATTAATGTTCTTAGCTATTTTATATTTAGGTGTTACTTATTTTAATGAATTCGATGTTTGGTCATTTCAATATGATAAGTTAACTGAAATCACATCTTTAAATCATTCAGAACAAATGTATTTATTTTTTGCTTTTGTAATTGCTTTTGGAATTAAAATTCCTTTATTCCCTTTACATACTTGGATTATGGATACTTATAAAAATGCACCTACTGGGGCTGTATTTTTATTATCTTCTATTATGGCAAAACTTGGAGTTTATGCAATTGTACGATTTATGATTCCATTATTCCCAGAAGTTTATGTTGAATATTCAACATTCTTTGTATTCTTAGGACTATTTGGTTTAATTTATTTTGGAATTGCCGCATTAAAACAAGATGATATTAAAAGAATGTTTGCTTATTCTTCAGCATCTCATTTATCTTTTATAGCAGCAGGTATTTTCTCACTTAATTCTTATGGAATTAATGGAGCATTATATTTAATGATTGCTCATGCAATTGCGACAGGTGCCCTATTCTTAATTGTAGGTTTAATTAATTATCAAACTGGATTTAAAACAATGAGCGACTTAGGTGGAATTGCCAAAACTGCTCCTGTATTAACTTTTGTATTTGCAATAATGTTATTTTCAAATGTTGGACTTCCTGGAACAAATGGTTTTGTTGCTGAGTTATTAATTATATTTGGAATTTACGAATTTAATCATACTTTAGGTTATATTTCTGCCTTTACAGTAGTAATTGGGGCTTCTTATATGTTATGGATGTTCCAAAAAGCTATCTTGCAAGATAGAGATGGTGAATCTTTAAAAATGCCTGATTTAAAAATTAAAGAAATTATTGGATTTATTCCATGGATTATTTTAGTATTTTTAATGGGAATTGCGCCTGAATTATTTATGAATAAATTTGAGCCAACAGTTACATATTATCTTAATGATATTTTAAAAATAGGAGGACTTAATTAATGGAAGATTTATTACATTTTGTACCAGCAATTATAATTTTAATTGCTGCTCTTGTTTTAATGTTTATGGCAACAAATGAGACTTACAAAACAAAATACTTTTTAAATGTTACTTGTCTATTTCTAGTTCTTGCATTGGTATTTTCATTTTTACCTTATGGATATCTATTTACTTCAAGACCATTTAATGACATTTTTAATAATACATTAATTTTTGATAGTTTTTCAAACTTTTTCCATGTACTATTAATTACAGGAACACTTCTTACTATTTTAATTGGTGAACATTATTTCCAACATCACAAATATTTTAAAGGTGAGTTTTTCTCAATTTTAATGTTTGCATTATTTGGAATGATGTTATTAGCAAATGCTAATGAATTAATTACTGCATATATTGCCTTAGAAATTGCATCGTTTTCTGTTTATATCATGGTTGGATTTAATACTGAGAATGAAAAAAGAGTTGAAGCTATTTTTAAATATTTAGTTTTAGGATCTTTTATTGGAGCGTTTTATTTACTAGGAACTGTATTAATTTATGGAGCTGTTGGAAGTACAAACTTTTCAGTAATTGGAGACTTTATTAATACTGATGGTAATGATTTGTCTTTAGTTTATATTGGTATTACTTTATTATTATTTACTTTTTTATTCAAAATTGCAGCATTCCCATTCCAATCTTGGGTTTTAGATGTATATAGAGGTTCACCAATGCTTGTTACTGCATATATGGCATCTACATTTAAAATTGCTATTTTCTCTTTATTTATGAGAGTATTTATTAGTGATTTTGCTTCACTTGTAGATTACTGGGATAATATAATTTATGTCTTAGCAGTATTAACGCTCTTATTTGGATCGTGGTTAGCTCTAACTCAAAATAATATTAAAAGAATGTTAGCAGCATCTTCTATTGTTCATACAGGATATATGTTAATGGCATTTTTATCACTAGGACAAAATATTGCTTCAGCTTATGCAACTATGTTTTATTTAATTGCATATATGTTAACGGCAATTGGTGCATTTGGTTTAATTTCACATATTATTTCGGAAACAAAAGTAAGAGTTAAATATGAAGATTTTAAAGGTCTTGCACAAGAGAGGCCCTTTTTAGCTGCAATGATGACTATCTTTTTATTCTCACTAGCAGGAATTCCTTCAACTATTGGATTTATTGCTAAGTTTTATGTATTTACTGAAACTATAATTGCAGGTTATACAGCACTTACAGTTTTAGCTATTGTTGCAACTATTGTATCTGTATATTATTATTTTAGACTAATTGCAATGATGTACTTTTATCCAGCACCTGATACTTGTAGTGTTGAAGGATTTAATGATAAAAGAGTTTCTACTTATGCAATTGCATTTGTAGCAGCACTTGTTGTATGGGGTGGAATTGGTTCTGCAATTTTATTCTTTATTCCAGTTCCAAATATTGATGCAATTATTGATGTTTCTAAAATAGCAATCGAATCATTGTTTTTAAAATAATATGTGTTAAAAAGTAACATAAAATTACTAAATAATATTATTAAGTTTTTATTAACTTTAGATAAAAGCCCGTTAACTCGGGCTTTTTTATTGGCGTAGTTTATTTTAACTATAGAATCTTACATAATATATACATAATAATATATATTCCTGAAAGTACAATCTAGCTATACTTATGCTACAAAATTAATTTCTCATAAAAGAAAGGATCTCAAATGAGTGACCTAATAGAAGGCTATATAGGTGAAACCGTAGATAGAAAAAAGAGCAGAATGCCTGCAAAACTTGATTATATTCAAAGTGCAACAGGACTAATTCTTGGTCTTTTTATGTGGGGACATATGTTCTTTGTATCGACAATTTTAATTTCTAAAGATTTTATGTATACAATTACAAAATTCTTTGAAGCTGACTTCATTTTTGATGGTGGTGAGCCATTATTAGTATCTGGAATTGCTTTTATTATTTTTACTATTTTTATTGTACATGCTGCAATGGGAATGAGAAAACTACCTGCAAACTTCAAACAATATCAAGTAATGAAAGCTCACGCTAATCATATGGATCATGAAGATACAAAACTTTGGTTTACTCAAGCTTTCACAGGTTTCTCTATGTTTTTCTTAGGTTCAATTCACGTATTTATTATTATGACACATGCTGATGCAATTGGCCCTTACGCTTCTGCTGATAGAGTATGGTCTGAATATATGTGGCCTTTATATATTTTATTATTATTAGCTGTTGAATTCCACGGTACAATTGGTTTATACAGACTCTGTATTAAGTGGGGATGGTTCGATGGTAAAGATCCCCAAGCTACAAGAATTAAATTGAAAAAAATCAAAAAAATTCTTACAGTGTTTTTCTTAGTATTAGGATTCATTACTCTTGCTGCTTATATGAAAATTGGTTATGAACATGCAGAAGAAGGAAAAGTTGGTGAAAGATTTCATCCAACTGCAAAAGTACAAGAATTTAAAATTAATAATGGGAGAGTTGCATAATGAAAATAATTTACTGTGATGCATTAGTTATAGGCGGTGGACTTGCAGGTTTAAGAGCTGCAGTTGCTGCACAAAAAAAAGGTTTAAATGCAATAGTTTTATCATTAGTTCCTGTTAAAAGATCACATTCTGCCGCTGCTCAAGGTGGTATGCAAGCTTCTTTAGGTAATTCTAAAATGGCTGATGGTGATAATGAAGATTTACATTTCTCAGATACTGTAAAAGGTTCGGATTGGGGATGTGACCAAGAAGTTGCAAGAATGTTTGTTCATACTGCACCTAAAGCTATTAGAGAATTAGCTGCTTGGGGAGTTCCTTGGTCAAGAGTTAAAGAAGGTGATAGAGAGGCAATTATTAATGCTAAAAAAACTACTATTACTGAAAATGCTGATAGACATGGATTAATTACATCAAGAGATTTTGGTGGAACTAAAAAATGGAGAACTTGTTATACAGCAGATGCTACTGGACATACTATGTTATTTGCAGTTGCTAATGAAGCTTTAAAACATGAAGTAGATATTAGAGATAGAAAAGAATCACTTTCGCTAATTCATGAAGATGGTAGATGTTATGGTGCAATTGTTCGTGATTTAATTACAGGTGAATTAGAAGCTTATGTATCAAAAGGTACATGTATTGCAACTGGTGGATACGGAAGACTATTTAAACAAACTACTAATGCAGTTATATGTGAAGGTACAGGAGCTGCAATTGCACTTGAAACTGGAATTGCTAATTTAGGAAATATGGAAGCTGTTCAATTTCACCCAACTCCACTTGTACCATCAGGTATTTTATTAACTGAGGGTTGTAGAGGTGATGGTGGAATTCTTAGAGATGTAGATGGTTATAGATTTATGCCAGATTACGAACCTGAGAAAAAAGAATTAGCATCAAGAGATGTTGTTTCAAGAAGAATGATTGAACATATTAGAAATGGTAAAGGTGTTCCATCTCCATATGGAGATCATATCTGGTTAGATATTTCTATTCTAGGACGAGCTCATATTGAAAAAAACTTAAGAGATGTACAGGAAATTTGTCAGATCTTTAATGGTATTGATCCTGCTGATGAAGGTAAAAAAGGATGGGCTCCTGTTTTACCTATGCAACATTATTCTATGGGTGGAATTAGAACTAAAAAAACTGGTGAATCTCAAACTCTTAGTGGTTTATTCTCTTGTGGAGAAGCTGCTTGTTGGGATATGCATGGTTTTAATAGACTAGGAGGAAACTCAGTTTCTGAAACAGTTGTTGCGGGTATGATTGTTGGTAATTATTTTGCTGATTACTGTGCTTCTAACGATGTTGTAATTGCTACAAAAACTGTTCAAAAGTTTTTAGATGAACAAGATAATTATATAGATGAAATCCTAGCTTATGAAGGAACTGAGAATATCTTTAAAATTAAAAATACTATGCAAAACCTTATGGATAACAAAGTTGGAATTTTTAGAGATGGTGTTAGATTAGCCGAAGCAGTTGATGAATTAGAAGAATTATTGAAAAAAACTAAACAAATTAATGTAGCTTCAAAAGAGCGTGTTGGTAATCCAGAACTTGAAGAAGCATATAGAGTTCCTAGAATGTTAAAACTAGCTCTTTGTGTTGCTTTAGGTGCAAGACAGAGAACTGAATCAAGAGGGGCTCACTATAGAGAAGACTTCTTAAAAAGAGATGATGAAAAATGGTTAAATAGATCAATTACTACTTGGCCTTCGTCTTCTGATACTTTACCAACTCTTGCATATGAAGAATTAGATATTATGAAAATGGAAATGCCTCCTGCATTTAGAGGGTATGGTGCTAAGGGTATGATTATTGAACATGAATTATCAGCCGTTAGACAAGAAGAAGTAGATGAGATTAGAGAAAGAATGGAAGCTGATGGTAAAGATAGACATGAAATCCAAGATGCGATAATGAATTTTGACTTACCTATGAACTATAGAGTTAAAAATGAAAGAGTAGGAGATAAATAATGAGCATTGAAAAAGGTAGAGAAATAACTATATCAGTACTTAAGTTTAATCCACGATCTAAGGTTTCAAAACCTCATTTTGTAGATTATAAATTAGAAGAGACTCCAGGTATGACTCTTTTTATTGCTTTAATGAAAATTAGAGAAGAATTTGATCATGATTTATCATTTGACTTCGTATGTCGAGCAGGAATTTGTGGTTCTTGTGGAATGGTAGTTAATGGTAAACCAGTTCTTGCATGTAGAGCTTTAATTGCAAATTACCCAGATGGTAAACTTCAATTAATGCCAATGCCAGCATTTGAGCTAATAAAAGATTTATCAGTTAATACTGGTAAATGGATGGATGCTATGAGTGTTAAAGTTAAATCATGGATTGTAACTAACAAAGAAACTGATATTTCTAAAATAGAAGAAAAAGTTGAACCTGAAGTTGCAGATGAAGTTTTTGAACTTGATAGATGTATTGAATGTGGAATTTGTGTTGCTTCTTGTGCTACAAAACTAATGAGACCTGATTTCGTTGGTGCTGTTGGACTTAATAGAATTGCAAGATTTGAAGTAGATCCACATGATAATAGAACTGCTGAGGACTTTTATGAACTAGTTGGTGATGATGATGGAATCTTTGGTTGTATGTCATTAATGGCTTGTGAAGATCACTGTCCAAAACATTTACCATTACAAAATAAGATTGCTTACTTAAGAAGAAAATTAGTAGCTCTTAGATAATTATATACAAGGTTTCTACCTTGTATATAAAATAAATAAAAAAAGTTAATTATCAATGATAATTAACTTTTTTTATTTAAAGTAAAAATTATTAGTTTAAAAATTTTAGAAAAAATAAATATTACAGGAAACACAATGAGTTTAACAAATGATTATTTTCTTTTATACCATGGAAAAAAAATAGATCAAACTACAACATATGAAACTAATGATTCAAAATCTTTAAAAGACTTTTTTGATATATCTGCATTAATCTTATCTGCTTCTAGAAAAGATTATGAAAAGTTTATTCACTTAGATTCTTTTAAATCTTTGCTTTCTCAAATTACAAGAAAAGAAGTTAAAAATCTTGAAGATTTAAATCAATGTCAATATTGTTTATTACAAAGTATTGAAAATGATACACAAAAAGATCATATTGATAAACTACATTTAGCATTTGAATATTTACATAGATCAAAAATCATAAATGAAATGAATTTAAATAAATTAATATCATTATTTGATCCTGAAGAATTAGGAGTATGTGATGAAATCAATGTATCTGATGATATAAATATCGAAACAAAACTATCTTTTCAAGATAATAAAAATATTCTAGAAGATACAATTGTAGAACTATCTGATATTTTTTCGTCACTTGACTTAAAAGATGAACTAAAAGATAATAAAATATATTTAAATACTCAAAAGTTTTCAATTGGAATTACTGGTGTTATGAATGCTGGGAAATCTACTATGTTAAATGCATTAATGGGTCAAGAGATTTTAGGTTCAGCTGTTGTTCCTGAAACTGCAAATCTAACAATTGTAAAACATGGTAAACCAGGTGCAAAAGTATTTTACTGGAATAAAAAAGAGTGGGATAAAATTGAGAACTCTGCAAAATCATTAGAAGCTATTAAAGATTTTGTAAATGAAACTCATAAAATATTTGGTGATGATTTAAAAGATATAATTCAAGAAGAATCATTATGTGAAGAAGTAGATATTCATAATCTTGCAGCTTATACTTCAGCAGAAGCAAGTGGTAAAAAATGTAATTTAGTTAAATATGTTGAATTAAAATCAGATTTAAACTTTTTAGAAAATGGTATTGAAATTGTTGATACTCCTGGTTTAGATGATCCTGTTATTCAAAGAGAAGAAATTACAAAAGAGTATTTAGCTAAGTGTGATTTAATGCTTCATTTAATGAATGTATCTCAAAGTGCGACACTAAAAGATGTTGACTTTATTATTGATGCCCTACTTTATCAAAATATTACAAAACTATTAATTGTAATTACAAGAGCTGATACAGTTTCACGTGAGCAATTAGATGAAGTAATAAACTATACAAAATCATCAATTAAAAAACAATTACAAACTCTAAATAAAGATTCATCTTTAGATTATATTTTAAAAAGTATTAAGTTCATTCCAATATCTGGAAAAATGGCCCTACTTCATAGAACTGGAAAATCTCAAGAAGCAATAGATGCAGGTTTTAATTTAGAAGATACTGGAATTCTAGAAATAGAAGAGTATTTAAATGAAACATTATTTGGAGCGAACTCTTCAAAATCAGATTTAATTATAAAATCAGCAAAAAACAAACTATTAAAAACTATTAAAAAAGAAATAAAAGCCTTTAATTATGAACTACTTTTATTAGGTAAATCAAAAGAAGAATTAGAAGATGATTTAATTATTTTTAATAAAAAGAAACTTCAAAATGAAATCATTTTTAAAACTATGAATGATGATATTAGAACATATAAAAATGATGCGAATGAATATATTAAAACTTTAGAGAGTTTTATCATAAATGAATTAATAGATTTACAAAATATTATAAGACAAAGAGTATTTTCAGATGTTAAATACTCTTACGAGAAAGATAAAAAAAGACCAGAGAATTCAAGAATTAAAGTAATCATTCAAACAGCTATTAAAGATGGTATTATTGATGTAATAAGAGATTATAGATATAAGTTTATTAAAAAATCTCAAAACATTGCTGAAATTTGTGAACAAAAATACAAAGACTATGGATTTTCACTTGGGAAAAAGAATGAAGGTTTTAATGCAATGGGCTTTTTCCAAGATGATTTTAAAAATGGTTTTTTAACTGATTCTAATGATGTTTTAATCTCAAAACTTTTAAATGAAGTGAAAGTATCAAAAGCTTCAAAATTAGATATTTTAGATAGATCTATGCAGACTCATATAAAAGAAGAATTCTCTTTTATTGAAAATTCAATTAAAGAAAAAGCAAATCAAGTTGCTATTATTTTAATTGATACTTTTTTCAAAGCTTTAGCTGAACCTTTAGAAACATTTGAATCTAAACTTAGAAAAGATGAACAGATTTTACAAAATGCTTTAAAAACATTTGAAAATAATGAATCAAATAAAGATGAATTAACAATTACAATTCATAAAAAAATTAAAAAACTTGAAAATATAAAAAAAGGACTTAAATAATGAATATTTTAGATTCTTTTATAAATGAGTATATAGAAAAATTCACAAAAAAAGTAGAAGTATATGAATCTGGTTTAGTAGGTGATATTAAAAAAGTAAAAGATTTACTTTTAGACGAAGCCTTTTTCCCATCAGTTCAGTTAAAACAAATTTTAGATAAACAAATTAGACGAGCTAGATATCCTATGGAAGTAGCAATTACAGGACAATTTTCATCTGGGAAATCAACATTTTTAAATGCCCTACTTTCAAGAAATATCTTACCAACAGGAATTACACCTGTTACTTCTAAAGTAAACTTTATTAATTATGGTGAAGAATATAAATTAAAAATTACTTATTATTCAGGTGCTCAAGAATTTGCAAGTATAGATAAAATTGCGGAATTTACAGATCAAAGAGAAGATGAAATGAATAATATCAAATATCTTACTTTATATGCTCCAATGGAAATTCTAAAAGAAATATCTTTTGTAGATACTCCAGGTCTTAACTCTCAGAGTCAAAGTGATACTGATACAACTAGAAAAGTACTAAGAGATGTAGGTGGTATTATTTGGTTAACGTTAATTGATAATGCAGGTAAATTATCAGAAGCTGAAGTTTTAGAAGAATATATGGAAAACTTTAAAAACAAATCTTTATGCGTATTAAATCAAAAAGATAAATTTACGCCTGAACAAGTTGAAACTACAACATCATATGTAAAAGAAAAGTTTGGTAAATACTTTGCTCAAGTTACTCCTATTTCTGCAAAAATGGCACTAGAATCAAGAGCTAGTCAAAAAGATATTCTAAAGCAAGATGAGTATGAAAAAATTACAAAAGATTTTAAAAATGATTTAAAAGAATCTTCAGATAATAAGCTTGATTTTTTCAAAAAATCTTTTGATAAATACCAAGATAAAATCAAAGAAATTGAAAATACTGATGAATCAAATAATATGCAATTATTAGAAGAATCAAATATTCAAGAAGTTTTAGACTTTATTGAAAATACAATAAGACCACAAGCGGCAGAAGATAAAGAATTTGCAATTAAAAAAGATTTAAAACAAATCTGTGATATTTTAATAAAAGAGTATGAAACTATTATTGGTGTTTATAATTCTTTAATTGAAATTCTAAAAAATACTCAAGGTGAAATCACGACTGCATTTGATGATATTTATAAAGTTTATTCAAAAGAATTATTTGGAGTTTATGCATCATTAGAGAGAATTATGGAAAAGATATCAAATGAAACATATAAACAAATAAAAACAAATAAAGCATATAGATATGAAGAAAAATCATCTTTTTTATCAAAAGACAAGTTTGAAAAAATTGAATATGAAACATATTGGATAGATTCAGACGCTGTATATAAAAATCTATTTTATGATGATCAAACAATTGACAAAATGTTTAAAAAAGCTATTAAAGAGTTAAAAAAGATTGAAATCAATACTGATGAAGCATATAGAAATGTATATAGAATATTAAAACATAATGTAGTTAGATGGCAAGAGCCATATGAACTAATTAAAAAACAAAGAGAAATAGCGTCTGATTTAGAGTTCTCAAGTACAAGACACTTTGCTGCAAAAGTATATGAAAATGTTTTAGTTAATTATCACAGAGCAATATTAGAAAATATTTCTGCTCTAAGAAAAAAGTTTGCTTATTTTAATGGTGCATTATCATATTCATATATACAAACTACTCAAGCAACTATTTCACACTTTGAACAGCAAATACAAGAATCAGTTGCTTTATATGAAAAAGAACCTACAAAGTTTACTATTTCACATCCAAGAGAAGATGAAATACTTACAAAATTAAAAACTAATTTTGCTTTTGAGAAAATAGAAGATTTTTTAACTTCAAAAAGAAATTATTTATATAAAATTATAAAATACTCAAAAATTCAATATTTAGAAATTAATGAAACTAGTATTAATTTTGTACAAAAAAGAAAAGAAGTTTATGAAAATAAAATTTCTGAGCTAGAAAAAATAAAAGAAAGAATTTAATATTATTTGAATTTAACAAACTTGACATATCACAACGCTAGTTTTCACATTTGATGATATCTAATAGCCCTCAAGCGCTGCGGTATTGTAACGTCCGTGGTTGTAGTGTTTCGCCTTCCACAGCGACCGTTCC
>JABSON010000070.1 GCA_013215915.1 Campylobacteraceae bacterium
AATATTAGAAAAAATGGAAGTTATGGATGATTTATCTTTTGATAATAATTTAAGTTTTAATTTTAAATTCAAAAGCACTCCTGCTAAAGTTTTATTAGATATAAAAGATTTATCTTTTGGATATACAGAAGATAATATTTTATTCAAAGATATTTCATTTACACTTGAAAAAGGTCAAACTTTAGGAATTATTGGTAAAAATGGTAAGGGTAAATCAACTCTGCTTAATACTATTGCTGGTGAACTTAAAGCAATAAGCGGAATTAGTGATTACCACGGTACTACTTCTTTTGCACACTTTGGACAAACAAATATAGCACATTTAAATCCTAAAAATTCTGTTATGGATGAAATCTATGTAGGTAACCCAAGACTTCCAGAATCTTCTGTTAGAAGTATTTGTGGGGCTATGATGTTCTCAAATGATAATGCTAAGAAAAAAGTTGCTTTATTATCAGGTGGTGAAAAATCGCGTGTTATGTTAGGACAAATAATTGCAAGGGACGTAAACTTATTATTCCTAGATGAGCCTACGAATCACCTTGATATGCAATCAATTGAAGCTTTAACAAAAGCAATTCAGAACTTTGATGGTTCTTGTATTATTGTAACTCATAGTGAAGAGTTATTAAGAGCTGTATGTGATAGATTAATTGTATTTAGAAATGATGCAGCTGAATTATTTGATGGTAATTATGATGAATTCTTATCAAAGATTGGGTGGGATGATGATATTGTTGAAACTAAAGTAAAAGAAGTATCAACAGTTAATAAAAAAGAGAACAAAAAACTTAGAACTGAAATGTTAAAAGATAGAAATAAATTAACTTCTCCTTTAAAAAAACAAGTTGATAAATTAGAAGAAGAAATTATGAAAATAGAAGACTTACTTGAAAAAGAACATGCAGAACTTATTCAAGCTTCTAATGCTGGTGATAACTCTAAAATTATGGATATTTCAAGAGTTGTAACAGCTTATGAAAAAGAAGTAGAAGCAAAATTCGACCTTTTAGAAGAAAAACAAACTTTATTTGATGAAATCACTCATGACTATGAAGAAAAGTTAAAAGACTTATAATAGAATCATAAATAAGGTTTTCCCTTATTTATGATTAGATACTGTAGTAGTTTTTGAGAAACCTGATGCTAAAAGGTTTAAAGCACTTTTATTATTTTTATAATGTTCTCTAATACTTTGAGCAATTTTTGTTTTTGTCTCATTATCTACTAAACCATCAGAATCAATATTTTCACAAATACTTTTAAGAAGTTCATTTTGAGGTGATACTTGTATTTTTATCCAAGACTCTAATAAGTTCTTATTTATTATTTTTGGTAAAGAAGCCATTATTCCTAATTCATTTTGATTATGAACTAAAAGTCCTGAAATTGTTCCTTTATCTAAAAGTAATACTTGATATAAATATAAAGTATGATAATCTTTTTGATTTTGAATTTCTTCTTTTTTAGCTAGTACTGTTCTTTTTGCAATTAAAGAAACATATGTATTTATAATTCCTTCTCCAAAATTAAGAGCATATTCAAAATCATTATCTTCATTATCTGTAAAATAGTTTTCTAAATAAAAATGAGATACACCTCTTGCTCTATTTAGTACAGGAATATAAAAGTACTTATCTCCTTGTTTAACTCCTTCATCATAATTATCTTTAGCTAAATCTTTTAAAGAATTAAAAAAGTCTTCTGTATCTTCACATCTTTCATTAGAAGGATTTAAATCAGCCATAATTCTCCAATAAAACTTTCCATCTTTCATTAAAGTATATGAGATATGCATATGAAAACTAGGTAATAAAGGATTGTTTGGATGAATTATTGTAGAAATAGCAGATGCAGAGTTCAAAGATTTAGATTCATCATTTTCATAATGAACTTGAGATACATTAACACTAGCTGTATTAAAAAAGTCTAAATCACAAGATTGGAATCTACTTCCACCACCATTAAGTCCATCATTTCTTAACCAAGAGACTTCTTTAAAGTTTTTATCTGATCCAAAATTTGATGATATTGAGTTTAATTTACCTACAAAAGAGTTTTGTAAAGATTTAACAAGAGTATATGCTTTTTTTGCCTGTGCATGATTTGATAATGTAATATTCATATTTAGCCTAGTTTTTCTCTTATAATAACTAAGTTTTTTAAAATATAAATTAAATTTATGAATATAGTAAAGCTAATGCTTTACTATACTGCTTCTAATTGTGAAGTTAAAGAAATGTTACCATCTTTTAAAATAGCAGCTCTTAAACCACCTTTTTGGTCTAATCCTTCAAGTATTTTTGAATCTGTTTTTTTAGATAAGTAAGCACAAGGTTGACATAATTCAATACCTTTTAATAAAACATTACCTAAATAAAATTCTTTACCAACAAGTGAATTTAAATCAAAATTGTTAATTACAATATTTCTTCTGAAGTCACTAGGAGTAAAAGAAAGATTATATTCTTTATTAAACGTATTTATATGATCTAGTTCAATTAAAGTAAGTTCTTCATTCTCATCTTTGTTTTCTTTATCATAATATCTATCACCAAATATACCTTTTCCAGCTTCAAGTACAGCTTCTGTAACTTTATGCATAGATGAATCTCTATCTTTTGCTATTAAAATTTCAACAATCTTTCCTGACATATTAATCCTTTGTGATTTATTATGTTAAATGATAACCTAAATATAATAAGAAGATGAATAAATATCAGCTTTTATGTAATAATTACAAACATATTAAAGACAAATAAGCTAAAATAGCAGAAGAATAATAGAAGGAAACTAATGCCATTTTCAAAGTACGCATTTAATAAAGAAATCATTACAGCTTTAAAAGATAATAATTTTAAAGAGATGAGTGAAATACAAAAAGAAGTAATACCTTTAGTTTTAGAAGGTTTTGACATAAAAGCGCAAGCACAAACGGGATCTGGTAAAACAGCAGCATTTGTTTTACCAATTTTAAAACGTTTAAGTGATGATTATAAAAAAGGTAAACCTAAAATTAAAGTTTTAGTTTTAACACCTACTAGAGAATTAGCTCTACAAGTTACAGAAGTTTTTAAAATATTTTCAGCAAACTATACAAAAAAACCAGAAATTGTTACTTTTATTGGTGGTGAGAGTTTAGGTGATCAATTAGAAGAAGCTCAAAAAGGTTGTGAAATTCTAATATCTACATCTGGTAGATTAGTTGATATCTTAAGCAAAAAACAGATTGATTTATCTTCTGTAGAGTTTTTAGTTTTAGATGAAGCTGATAAAATGTTAGATTTAGGTTTTTCAAAAGATTTAGAAATAATTTTAGAAGAATTACCTGCTAAAAGACAAAACTTAATGTTCTCTGCAACTTACTCAAAAAGAATGTTGACTCTAATTTCGACTGTATCTTCAGAATATAAAGATGTAGTAATTGAAGTAGAAGATTTTATTCCTTCAAAAGTAGTTCAAAGAGTAATCGAAGTAAATTTAGAAAATAGAAGATTATTACTAAAACATTTATTGAAAAAGAATGATTGGCCTTTAGTTATAGTTTTTGTAGCATCTAGAATATTTGCAGATAATATAGCTGAGAAGTTCAGATATTATGGATTTAAAGCTGATAGTTTTCATGGTGAGTTATCGCAAGAAGATAGAAACTATACTTTAAAAGAATTTAAAGAAAAAAGACTTAGAATTTTATTTTCAACTGATATTGCAGCAAGAGGAATACATATTGATGATGTAACTTGTGTAATAAATTTTGATTTACCAAGATCAACTGCTGATTATATTCATAGAATTGGAAGAACAGGAAGAGCTAATAATGATGGTCTTGCTATTTCTTTTATAGGACATGAAGATCAAGATCATTTTGCCTTAATTGAAAAAAGATATGATCTTAATATTGAGAGAGAAAGTATTGAAGGTTTTGAGCTTCGAGGCGATGCTATTAAAAAAGAAAAAGGTAAAGAAGCAGTTAAGGGTAAAAGAAAAAGTAAAAAAGATAAATTAAGAGAAGCTGCTGCTTTAAAAGAAAAGAAAAAATAAATATTTTATGGAAAATATTTTAAATTATATTAAAATTAATGAAAATATTCATACTTCAGCACAGCCAAGTGTAAAAGACTTAGAAAATATATCTAAGTCTTTTGATATTGTTATTAATTTAGCACTAAGTACTGCTCCAAATTCTTTAGAAAATGAAGATAAAATTGTATCTTCATTTGATATGACATATATTCATATTCCAGTATCTTTTGAAAATCCTAAAATTAAAGATTTAAATCTTTTCATAAATATCTTAAAAAATAACCAAGATAAAAAGATTTGGGTGCATTGTGCTAAAAACTATAGAGTAAGTGCTTTTATGTATGTTTATCATAAATATATATTAAAAACACCCTTTGATGATATAAACTTATCTATGTTTAAAGTTTGGTCTCCAAGTATTGTTTGGCAAGAATTAATGAAAGTAGAAATAAAATGATAGACTTTATAAAAAAAATGCCAAAAGCTGAATTACATCTTCATATTGAAGGTTCACTAGAGCCTTTAATGATGTTTGAACTTGCAAAAAAGAATAATGTAAAACTTCCTTATAAAAACTTAGAAGAAGTAAAAAATGCTTATGAATTTACTAACTTACAGAGTTTTTTAGATATTTATTATGCAGGCGCAAATGTTTTAATCACAAAAGAAGATTTTTTTGATTTAACTTGGGCCTATATAATAAAGTGTAAAGAAGATAATATAATTCATACAGAAATATTTTTTGATCCACAAACTCATACTTCAAGAAATATAGAGTTTAAAACTATAATTTTAGGAATTAAAGAGGCGCTAGATAAAGCCTATACAGAGTTTGGAATTACATCTAATATAATTATGTGTTTTTTAAGACATTTAACTCAAGAAGATGCTTTAAAAACTTTAAATCAATCATTAGAATTTAAAGATTTAATAATAGGTGTTGGTTTAGACTCATCAGAATTAGGAAACCCACCTTCTAAATTTAAAGAAGTATTTAAAAAAGCAAAAAAAGAAGGTTTTAAAATAGTTGCACATGCAGGTGAAGAAGCTGATGTCTCTTATATTTATGAAGCAATAGATATTTTAGAAGTTCAAAGAATTGATCATGGTGTTCAATCAATTAATTCAAAAGAGTTAATGGATTTATTAAAAGAATCTCAAATGCCTTTAACTGTTTGTCCTTTTTCAAATATTGAATTAAAAGTATTTAAGGATATGAGTGAACATAATATTAAACTAATGTTAGATTATGGAATAAATGTTACTGTAAATTCTGATGATCCTTCATATTTTAAGGGATATTTAAATGATAATTTCATATCTTTATATAAGAATTTAGATTTAAATAAAGAAGATATAATTAAACTTGCTAAAAACTCTATTTCATCATCTTTTATTTCAGATGAATTGAAAAATAATTATTTAGAAAAAATAAATAAGTTTATTCTTGAGTAATATAGTCTAATTAAAGGCTTTTATATTTTTTGTGCTAAGATAAAATAATTTTGTAGGGGAATTAGTTTTGAAAATAGAAACAAATATTATGAAATTTAAAGAATCCTTAAAACTTGAGAGTGGACGGATTTTAGATAATTATGAAATCATTTATGAAACTTATGGTGAATTAAATGCTGATAAGTCTAATGTTATTGTTATTTGTCACGCATTATCAGGATCTCACCACGCAGCAGGAAGGTATGATAATGAAGCAAAACCTGGTTGGTGGGATAACTTTATAGGTGATGGAAAAACAATTGATACTTTAAAGTATTTCGTAATTTGTTCTAATAACTTAGGTTCTTCTTTTGGATCAACTGCACCAATGAGTGCTAATTATCCCTCTAAAGAACCTTACAGAATGAAATTCCCTGTATTAACAATATCTGATATTGTTAATGCTCAAATGAAACTATATAAAAGATTAGGAATACAGAAAGCTCATGCAGTAATTGGTGGCTCAATGGGTGGGATGCAAGCTATTTGTTACTCAATTGATCACAGTGATTTTGCAAAACATGTTTTTGCACTTGCTACTACTGCTTATACTAGACCTTGGGCAATTGCAATTAATAAAATAGCTTTTGAAGCAATTAGACATGATCCTGTTTTTAATAATGGAAATTATGAAAAAGAAGATTTAATAGCCTGTTCATTGCCAGGTTTAGCAATTGCTAGAATGGCTGGTTTAATAGCATATTTAGGGCCTAATTCACTGCAAGAAAAGTTTGCCAGAAAATATACAGATACAGATGGTTTATATGAATTATTTGGTCGATTTGAAGTTGAGCGATATTTAGAATATAATGCATACAATTTTCCAAAAATATTTGATCCTTTATCATATTTATATATTTGTAAAACTATGAATATATTTAATGCAGCTCGTGGGAAAGATACAATGGAAGATTCATTTGAAAAGATTAAATGTAAATTGCATTTAATTTCATTTTCTGATGATGTACTGTTTTTTCCAGCTGAAATGCAAGAAATTTATGATTTAATGATAAATATTGGGAAAAAAGATTTAGTTACATATAAAAAAGTAGATTCTACTCATGGACATGATTCATTTTTAGTAGAATTAGATAAATTTAAAGATTATATAAAAGAAATTTTAGAGGAAAAATAATGAGTAAAAAAGAAGAAAAAATAAACTTTGAAGACAAAGTTAATAAAGCAAAAGAATTATTAGAAAAATTATCAAAACCAGATATCACTTTAAGTGATTCAGTTGATTTATATAAAAATGGATTAAAAGAATTAGAAGAAGCACAAAAATTACTAGAAGAAGCAAAATTAGTTTTTACAAAATTAAATAAATAATTAGGACTTTAATAATGGAAGCACATAACGAATTTTTTAATAGACAAATCAAACTTTGGGGTCAAGAAACTCAAGAATCTCTGCAGGCTAAAAAAGTAGCAATTATAGGCTCAGGGGGTCTTGGATGTACTTTAGCAATTGCACTAGGAGCTAGTGGAATAGGTGAGTTTGCTTTTGTCGATTTTGATGATGTTGGAGTTCATAATATTCATAGACAAATTGGATTTAAAGTAGGAGATGATGGAAAATTCAAATCTGAAGTATTAAAAGAGCTTGTTGAATCACGTTGTCCATTCACAAAAGTTACAGCTTATGTTGAAAGTTTTGAAGAATTTGCTAAAAGAGGATTAGAGTTTGATTTAATTATTGATGCAACTGATAACTTGCCTGTACGTGCTGCTATTAATTCATATTGTATTGAAAACAAAATGCCTTGGATTTATGGTTCTGTAGAAGAATTTCATGGACAAGTTTGTTTCTTTGAAAAAGCTTCTTATGAATCTGTATTTGTTGTAAATGATAGAAAACCAAATGGAATAGCTTGTCCTATTGTTATGCATGTAGGTTCTCTTCAAGCAAATCTAGCCCTAAGATACTTAGCTGGTTTATCTGTTAAAAAAGATATTTTATATTATTTAGCATTTGATAAAGAGGGTGTTTTAGATACTAAAAGATTTAATCTACCTGTATCTTAATAAAAAGAGAGTTATTCACTCTCTTTTATGCATCTTAACTTATCATTTAAATTTATTTATTCTCGTTCTTTTCTAATTAATTCTAAAAATTATTAATACAATCTTCAATCTATAATTCAAAAAAATATTCACAGTAAAAAATTATTATCTAATCGTATATTAAGTAAGCATTGGTTATACTTGCGAAATTTACTAAAAATATGGGGAAATATTAATGCCAAAAAGAGAAGATATAAAAACGATTTTACTTATAGGTTCAGGTCCAATAGTTATTGGTCAAGCTTGCGAATTTGATTATTCTGGTACACAGGCTACGAAAACTCTTAAAGAGTTAGGTTATAGAGTTGTTTTAATAAATTCTAATCCAGCAACGATCATGACAGATCCTGAGTTTGCGGATAAAACATATATTGAGCCAATTACTGAAGAAGTAGTTGCCAAAATCATTGAATTAGAAAAAGTAGACGCAATTTTACCTACTATGGGTGGACAAACTGCACTTAATGTTGCTACTTCTATGTATGATAAAGGTATGTTAGATGGTGTTAAATTTTTAGGAGCACATCCTGATGCTATTAAAAAAGGTGAAGATAGACATCTTTTTAATGAAGCAATGAGAAAAATTGGTATGGATTTACCAAAAAGTGCTAATGCTTATACAATTGACGAAGCTATGAAAGTTGCTCGTGAAATTGGTTTTCCAGTAATTTCTAGAGCTTCATTTACACTAGCTGGTGGTGGTTCTGGTGTTGCTTATAATATGGAAGAATTCAAACTTTTAGCTGAATCTGGAATTGATGCATCTCCAATTAATGAGATTGAAATCATGGAATCTATGCTTGGTTGGAAAGAATACGAAATGGAAGTTATTAGAGATAATAAAGATAACTGTATTATTGTATGTTCTATTGAAAATATTGATCCTATGGGTGTTCATACAGGTGATAGTATTACTGTTGCACCTGCACTTACATTAACAGATAAAGAATACCAAAACATGAGAAATGCTTCTTTTGATATTTTAAGAGAAATTGGTGTTGATACTGGTGGATCTAATGTTCAATTCTCAATTTGTCCAAACACTGGAAGAATGATTGTAATTGAAATGAATCCAAGAGTTTCTAGATCTTCTGCACTAGCATCAAAAGCAACTGGTTATCCTATTGCAAAAATCGCAACACTTTTAGCTGTTGGATTTACTTTAGATGAAATAGAAAATGATATTACAGGTACAACTGCATCATTTGAACCAGTAATTGATTATGTAGTAACTAAAATTCCTAGATTTACTTTTGAGAAATTTCCTAATGCTAATTCTACTTTAACTACTGCTATGAAATCTGTTGGTGAAGTAATGGCTATGGGTAGAACATTTAATGAGTCTATGCAAAAAGCTTTAATTTCTTTAGAAACTGATTTAACAGGATTTAATGAAGTTGAGGGTGATTTAGAATTTATTAAAAAAGAAATCAGACGTCCAAACGAAAAAAGAATATTATATGTAATGCAAGGATTTAGAGCAGGATTAACAAATGAAGAATTATTTGATCTTTGTGCAATTGATCCTTGGTTCTTATCTAAATTTAGAGAAATTTATAATATTGAAAAATCAATTACTTTAGATATTCTTACAAATGAGTACTCTTTAAGACAAGCTAAAACAAATGGTTTCTCTGACAAAATGATTGCTTCATTAATTGGAAAAACTGAAAATGATGTTTATGATGCAAGAAAAGCTTTAGATATTAACTTTGAATATAATGAAGTTGATACTTGTGCTGCTGAATTTGAAGCATTAACTCCTTATCTTTATTCAACTACAAATATCACAAAACTTCCTAAAGTTGAAGAAATAAAAGATGATGAGAAAAAAGTATTAATTATAGGTGGAGGTCCAAACAGAATTGGTCAAGGAATTGAGTTTGATTATTGTTGTGTACATGCATCTTTTGCATTAAAAGAAATGGGTGTTAAAACAATTATGTATAACTGTAACCCTGAAACTGTTTCTACTGATTATGATACTTCTGATGTTTTATACTTCGAACCAATTGATTTTGAACATGTAAGAGCAGTAATTGAAAGAGAAAATCCAGATGGTGTAATTGTACACTTTGGTGGACAAACTCCATTAAAATTAGCAAATGCTTTAACTGACATTGGTGCTAAAATTATTGGAACTACTGCTGCTGTTATTGATTTAGCAGAAGATAGAAAAAAATTCTCTTCATTTGTTGAATCAGTTGGTTTATTACAACCAGAAAATGGAACTGCTGTTGAAGTAGGTGAAGCTGTTGAAATTGCAGAGAGAATAGGTTACCCAGTTCTAGTTCGTCCTTCTTTTGTATTAGGTGGAAGAGGAATGAGAATTGTTTATTCTTCTGAGGAACTTAAAAAATATATGGCAGCTGCTGTTGAAGTTTCAAATGATGCTCCTGTATTAATTGATAGATTCTTAGATCGTGCAATTGAATTAGATGTTGATTGTATTTGTGATGGTAAAGAAGTTTATATTGGTGGAATTATGCAGCATACTGAAGAAGCTGGTATTCACTCAGGAGATTCTTCTTGTACTTTACCTCCACAATCAATTTCTGATGATTTAATTAAAGAGCTTGAGAGTAAAACAAAAGATATGGCTTTACAACTAGGTGTTGTAGGTTTAATGAATGTTCAATATGCAATTCATAAAGGTGATATCTATTTAATTGAAGTTAATCCAAGAGCTTCTAGAACTGTACCTTTTGTATCAAAAGCTACTGGTATGCCACTTGCAAAAGTTGCTACTCGTGTAATGTGGGGTGAGAGTTTAAGAGAAGCATTATCTGCTTATAACTTTGATTTAGTAATGGAAGGAAATGGTGTTCTTAAACCAATTAAAAGAGATTTCGTAGCAATTAAAGCTCCTGTTTTTCCATTCACTAAATTATCTGGATCAGATATGATTTTAACACCTGAGATGAAATCTACTGGTGAAGTAATGGGTATTTCAAGTACATTTGCACAATCTTATGCAAAAGCACAAGATGCTGCAAGTAATGCTTTACCAAGAAGTGGAAAAGTATTTATTTCATTATGTGATTTAGATAAAGGATTTGCTCCTGAAATTGCTAAAGGTTTAGTTGATAATGGTTATACAGTAGTTGCAACTGCTGGAAGTCATAAAATCATTACTGAAGCTGGAATTGCTTGTGAAAAAGTACTTAAAATTTCTGAAGGTAGACCTAATATTGTGGATTTATTAACTAATGGAGATATTGCATTAGCATTTAATACTTCATCTGGAAAAGAATCTGCAAAAGAAGATGGTAAAAACATTAGAAGATCTGTTTTAAAAATGAAAGTACCTTATGTTACAACTGCAACTGCAGCTTTAGCTTGTGTAGAAGCTATGAAATCTTTTAAAACTAATAAAGAAGTTTCTATTAAATCTATTCAGGATTTTTTGAAATAAATGGACTCATCTTTAGTTTATTTAGTTCAAACTGATACAACTGTTGGTTTCTCATCGTCTAACGATGAGAAGCTTTCAATTGCTAAAAGAAGAAATACTAATCAAAAAATACTACAAACTGTAGACTCATTTAAAACACTTAAAAGTTCAACTAGAATTCCAAATAAATATAAGAATATGGTAAGAAAAGCTAACTTATCAACTTTTATTTACCCAAAGGGAGAATCCTTTAGAGTTATATCTCAAGACTCTACTTTTTATGATTTTATAAAGAAGTTTAGTATACTTTATTCAACATCTGCTAATTTAACAAAAAAAGTATATGATGAAAAGTTTGCTTTTGAAAATGCAGAAGTTTTAGTAACAAATAATTTTGGTTTTAATGAAATGAAAGCTTCTAAGATTTATAAAATAAATAACTTTAAAATTAAAAGATTAAGATAACAGATACTGAGTACAACTTTTATGTGCTAATTGATAGCAATAATCCTTTTTATTCTTAATTTTATAAAAATTATTTAATTTATAAATTTGTTTAAAATTTAAGCATACTTAAAAACTATATTTATTATAATTGCATTCTATATTTAAGACCCCGTCGTCTAGTGGCCAAGGACAACAGGATTTCCTCCTGGGGACATAGGTTCAAATCCTATCAGGGTCGCCATCAACAAACTCTATTAAATCGAACTTTAAATCATTATCAAACTAATTTACTTAAGGTTGATATTGCAACCCTAAACAGGACAAAGAAATAATTATCTATGCAGCCATTTCGATTTGTAACATTTCCTCCTCAA
>JABSON010000071.1 GCA_013215915.1 Campylobacteraceae bacterium
TGATAAAGAAAATTTCATTTGATCTAAATCTTTATCTTTTAAAACGTCTAAGTTTATAATTTTAATATATATACTAGCTACTTTTTTATATTCATCTTTGTTTATATAAATATTTGCTAAAGCTTGATAAGCATAAACTTTTGCTTGAGCATTTTTACTTTTGTTTATAAATGGATTTAAAATAGCTAAAGCTTTTTTATACTCTTTTTTTTCACTTAAAACTTGAACTTTTTTTAAAAGTTTAAATGTTCTTTGTGAAATAGTATTTTTTGCAGATAAAAGACTTGTCAAAATCATAAGTGATATTAATATTTTTTTCATTGGGCTAACCTAAAATTGAATGTAATTGTTGCATCTTTATTTTCATTGCTTGCTTTGAATTTCCATCTTTTAATTGCTTTAATAGATGATTTTTCAAACATTTCTTTTGGATTTGAATCTAATATTCTTACATTAGAAACATTTCCTTCTTTTGATATTGTAAACACTAATTTTACAAAACCAGATAATCTTTTTATTTTTGCGCGTCTTGGATATCTAGGATTTACTTTTCTTAATGTTTGTAAAGAGTTTGCATCTAAAAAGCCCATATTCATTTCAATCTGAGCTCCAGATAAAGATGAAATTGAAGAAAGACTAATTCTTTCTTGGGTCATTTTAAAAGCTTTAATTTTAATATTTTTATTTGTTTTAATATTTATAGGAGCTTTTTGTAATTTTATTTTTTTAATCACAACTTTTTTTATTATTTCTTTTTCTTTAAGTCTTTTTTTTCTTTGAATCTTAGTATCTCTTTTTTCTCTTAAATATACTAAATGTTGAGTTTGGCTTGAATCTTTTAACGCTTCTTGATCAGAAGATATCATTAAATGCATAGTGAAAAACATTAAAATACAAATAATACTTGCAAAAAATATACTTAAAATTATTCTCATTAATTATTCTTTAATGTAGAAATAGAAATAGAGAAAATTCCTGCTAATCTAATCTGATCCATGACTTGTACTAATGTTCCAGTTTTTGCATCTGTATCAGATTGAATTACAACAGAATTTTGTGAATTACTAGCTTTTAGTCTTTCAATATTAGCTCTTACAGATCTAATATCTACCATTCTTTTATCAATCCAAATTTCATCATTATTTCTAATTGCTATTAAAATATTAGCTTTAGATTTACTAACAGTACTTTTAGCAGATGGTCTATTTACTTCAATACCTGTTTCTTTAATAAATGAAGTTGTAACTATAAAAAATATAAGCATAATAAATACAACATCTAACATAGGAGTTAGGTTTATCTCTGTATCTTCTTGATGCTTTTTTTGTGAAAATCTTCTCATTATATAACCTTTTGAATTTCTAATTCAAGTTCTTGTGTATGATTTGTGATTGAAAGTTCAAGTTTTTTCTCAAATAACAATCCACTTAACGCAACAACCATTCCAGCCATTGTTGGAATAGTTGCCATTGAAACTCCAGATGCCATTGATTTGACATTTGCACTTCCTTGTATAGCCATTACATCAAATACTTCAATCATTCCTGTAACTGTTCCTAATAAACCAACAAGGGGACAAACAATAATTATTGTATTTATAAAAGGCAAACCTGCTCTTAATTTAATAGATGTTTGTTCACAAAAATATCTCTTTATTTCATCTTTAAATTTATTGTCTTTTGAAATTAAGTTTATTTCTTTTAATACTTCTTTTTTATGTTTTTTATATTCATATGAAATATAAATATATCTTTCAATTAAACTTGACCATAAACATAAAGCTAAAAAAAATACAAAATACAGAACTAGGCCACCTTTATCGAAAAAGCCGCTCAAGTCATCCCAATATAATTCAAACATTTATTTTAAATTCTTCGCTAATAAACCAATACTTTGCTCTTCTAAAATAGAAATTAAACTTTGTGCTTTTGAAGAAATATATGTATAAGCAAATAATAAAGGAATAGCTGTTACTAAACCTAAGACTGTTGTAATTAAAGCAGTCGAAATACCACCAGCCATTAGTTTTGGATCACCAGTTCCAAATAATGTGATTGCTTGGAATGTTGTAATCATACCTGTTACTGTTCCTAAAAGTCCTAGTAAAGGAGTTACAGCTGCAAGAAGTTTTACAAAACTTTGACCTTTTTGTATTTTATTACTTTCTTTTAATATAGCTTCACCAACTTTTATTTCTAAGTCATTTAATGAATCATTAATATTTGAATAAAATACTTTTGCAATTTTTCCTAAGGCATTATCTTCATTTACAGTATTTAAATTTTTTCTTTGTTTTTTAATCTTTACTGAATAAATATTTAAAAGAATCATTTTATAAAATGCGAATATTAAACCTGATCCACCTAAAACTAAGATCACAAAACCTACAATTCCACCTTGATTAATTCTATCCATTATGCTTGGGTTGTTTTCAATCATTTTTAATAAAGTTCCTCTTGTTGGATCTATTAAAATAGAAGATATTCCTTTTGCATTCTCAAAATCTTTTGCTTTAGACGTAGAACTATATGATGGTTGTACAGCAAGTTCTACAAGTGATTTCATATCAGATGAATAAGTAAAATATTTACCTTCACTTGTTGCTGAAAATAAACCAACTCTTGTAATCTCTTGACTAACTTTTTCACCTGAGTTTAAAATTACTTGTGCTTGATATTTTTCAATATTAGAACTTTTAATAATTTCATCTAACATAGCAATCCAATAAGATTTTAATTCATTTATATTTGCTAGTTTTTTAGAGTTTGCTAAAGTATGTAAAAACTCTTCTTTATTTATATCTTGCGATGCAGTTAATGAATTTTGGAAATTTATTAAAAAATCTGATGAACTTTGTCTAAGAGACCCAAACATCTCACCTAAGTCAGCTGATTCTTTAGAAAGACTTTTTTCTTGTTCTATTAATATTAATTCTTGCTCTTCAATTAGTTTTTTTAATACTTTACTTCTTTTTTCTTCTGTAAGTAATTTTCTTTTACTTTTATCTAATAATATTTTTTGTTCATATTTATTAGATAAAAATTTATCTAATCTTTTTTTCTCAATATCTAATTCAATTTTAGATTCATTTTTAACTTTAGCTAATAAAGATTCAAGATCAAGTGAAAAAGATAAAGAACAAATAAGGCTTAAACTTAGTATATATTTAATCATTTTATATCCTTAAGTGCTAAAAATGGAAGTGTTAATAAATCTACATTTTCTTGTTTTTTTGCAATTTTTATTGCTTTTCTAATATTTGACTTATCCCCTGAATTAGTGATTTCTACCCAAGTTTTATTCACATCATTATAATAAGCATATTTTGTTAGATCTAAACTTTGAGTATATAAAGCAACTCTACCTAAACGTAAAACATTATAAGTAATATTATTTATACTCTCTTTATATGCTTCTATAGTTTTTGAATAATCATATTCAATTTTAAAAGCTTCTAAAATAATTCTATACTTTTCATGTGTTTTTATATCAGCAGATTCAATGGCTCTTTTTAATCTTTTAATTCTATCTTTTCTTTCTTTTAATAAAAAAGGTTTATCTTCTTTTACTAAAGTCTCTAAAGAAAAAATCATATCTTTCATTAAAGGATAAATGTTTTTTTTTGTTTCATCTATCTCTTTTATTTGTTTATTTATATCAGATAATTCTTTTTTTTGAGACTCTAATACATTTTCTAATTGTGAATTATATGTTTTTGTATTTTTTAGAGATTGATTTACATATTTATATTCACTTAAGAGATTTTCTCTTTTATCTTCGGATTTATTAATACTTTTTTGCATAGTATTAAGTTTGTCATTTCTTTTCTCAATTTGATTTATTGAGTTATCAAGTGTTGCTGCAATTATACCGCTATAAGAAAAAGCAATAAGTAGAGCAATTTTAGTAAAGGCGTTCATTTAATTCCTTGTGATAGTTTTTATTAAAAATATTAATAACAATTCTCATAATAGTAATTAATTTTTCATAAATATCCACTTATAATTATTACTACATGACAAGCATAAAGCTTTTTTTCTAAAAATAATATATTAAAAATGATTTTTAATATATTATTATGTTAAAGCAAAGAAAAAACACATATTTATATAATAATCTACAAAAAGATTAATTGTTCTTTACTTTTTATCTATTTACTTATATAAAAATATACTATTAGATCTATTTGTATCTAAATGTAAATCTTCATTCTCAATATAATATTCATTTGTAATTGTATAAAATGGTAAATTATTTAATCTTGAGAATCTAAGAGGAATTCCAAGAGCATATTCCATATGCATAGCACCTACAAAAACAATAAGTTTATCTTTTTTATTTTTTATTTTATGTGTTAATTTATTTACTTCATTTGCCATGTATGTATCCCACGCAACTTGAACTCTATACATTCTTTCATTGCATGGTTCCATATCTTTTTTACTTTTACAATGGTTAAAATATGGACCAACTAAAGATTTGTGAGCAGATACATTTAAATCTAAACTATTAAAAAAGTTTTTTTCTTTTTTAGACATTTTATCTATTTGTTTTTCTGAGATTTTCTTTTTTTCTTCTTTAGTCATATTCATACCATATAAAGAACCTGAATTATCTTTTACTGTTTTATACAATTGAGATACTAAATTCCATTGATAAATTGAGAACTTTTTCCATTTTCTTTTTTCTTTTAATTGATTTAAAGTAATCTTACCATTAATATATGATGCTAGTAATTTATTATGTGCAGGTGTAAACCATTCATTAATAAGATTTATTTTATATCCTTCTTTTCCTAATTCTTGTAAAAAATTATTAAAGAAAGTATGTGTTTCTTTACTTGCATGATAGTCACCTACAAAAATTACAGGATAATGTTCTACTTCTTTTACAAGTTCTTTTATATTAATTTTTTTAGCACTTTTTAAAGAATAAATGCCTTTATTTAATTCTTTTGCTTTTATTAAATGTTGAGGGGTTTTTGCCTCTTCATAATCAGGTATTTCTATTTTACTTGCACAAGAGCTAAAAGTTAGAGCTAATACAAAAGCTAAAATAGTATTTTTTATATTTAATTTCATTTTTTTCCTTCTAATAAATGTTGATATTGTTTGTCTGTTAATAATTTTAAAAATGCAATTAACGCATTAATTTTTTCTTGATCTAATTCTTTTCCTGATAAAAGATGAACATTCTCAATATTATCTTTTACTTCTGCTTTTTCCCAAACTTTATTTGTTTCAGGGTTTATTTTATATAAATTATTATCTCTTGTAAATTCATAAAACTTTAAAACAGTATCTAATTTTTGGAATACACCATTATGCATGTAAGGAGAAGTAATGGCAATATTTCTCAAAGTAGGAACTTTAAATTTCCCTTTTTGGTCATCTACTAATATATCTTTATTTTCAAATAATCCATTATCAATTTTATCTTTATTTTCTAAACCTAAAACTACTCTTTTATTATGTACTAATATGTTTTTAGGAATTCCTAAATTATAATATTTATATGAGGTAAAAGTCTCTTTTTTATTTAATATAGTAGAATTATTTATAAGATGACAAGAAGCACAATTAGTTTTTTCATTTGAAAAAAATAAATCTCTTCCTATTTTTTCTTCTTTCTTTAATTCATATTTACCTTCTAAATATAAATCATACTTACTATCAAAACTATTAAAGATTTCGCTTCTTTCAAAAGTTTCAATAGCAAGTGTTATTGCTAAATATGAATTTTCTTCACTATCTAAAATACCAGGACTAAATATCTTATTAAAAGAATTTACATAATTTTCATTTTCTTTAATTCTTAAAATAACTTCATTTCTATTAGACATATTCATTTCAACTGGATTTAATAATGGTAAACCTGCTTGTTCTTTTAAGTCCTTAGCTCTTCCATCGTGAAACATTCCACCTATGGCATCAGAAGAAGTATGTTGAAATGTAGGAGTTAAACTTGCATAGTTAATTGTAGGAGTATTTCTATTTCCAATTGATTTATTGTCATCTCCTAAAGAAACTGCTTGTTTTAATTCTAGCATTAATGGATTATGTCTTTTATCCACAAATGCCTGTTTAGGATCATGACATGTAGCACAAGATTGTGTTCTATTTTTTGATAAGTTCTTATCAAAAAATAGAGCTTCTCCTAAATCTTTTCTATTTTCATATAATCTTTTCTCATTCTTTTTATTATCATTTGGTTTTTTATTATTTATTATTTTTTCATTATTATTGATATTATTATCACTTGAAGAATTTCCACATCCAATTAATAATAAGCTTAGAATAAAAATTGATAATATATTGTTTATATATAATGTATTCATAAATTTTCCTTTGTATTTTATAAGAAAAAGGATTTAATCCTTTTTTCTTAATTCTTTTACAAGACCATATAACATTAAAAATATTAAAAACATAATAATAATATTATTTGTATTGTCTTCTTTCTTTTTTTTATTTTTTACTTCTTCAAGTTTTTGGCCTTTAATTTTAGGCTTAGTTTTGTTTTTTAACATTTTTTCTTTTAAAGTTTTACTTTGATTTGTATTTTTAGCAATCTTTTGTAAACTTGCTAAACCAAAACCTAAGTCAGCTTTTTTCTTAAATTCATTAAAGTCTAAATTATATGATTTAACTTTATGATCTTTTTCTAAATCTTTATATACTTTTAGAAGTTTTTTAATAGTTTTTTCATCAGCTTTCCAATAACCTTTTCTATAAGCTTCAATCATTTTTTCAGTCATTTGAGCTAAAGCATTAGCATTGTTTTCTTCAAACCATTTTCTTAAGTCTAAATTATATTTATCATCAATATAAACATCTACAAATTCATTCCACTGATCATCTCTTACAACATTTGAATCAACAACTTGCCATCCCCAAAAGTTACTTACAACATCAGCTACATTATTCGCACCTGAATATCCTTCTTCTTTCATAGCTTTAATCCATTTTGGATGGAAATATCTACTTCTTAATTCTTGACTTACAAATTCAGCCGTACTTTGCATTCTTGCATTATTAGGATCTCTTAAATTTGTTATATATGTTTTAGGACTTTCTCCGTCTAGTTTTCTAATAGCTAAAGAGATTCCTCCAAAAAATGCAAAAGGATCATCTGATGTTAATAATCCATAAAGATTTGAAGATCTTGAAAAAATGACACTTTGAGTTCCTGATAAATTCTGTGCAAAAAGATCAACTTTTGGCATTTTTTCATTCCAATGTGTAATATCTGAACCAAAATAATAACCTCTTTGCTCAAAAAAGTTATCAGTTAATCTTTTTTCATCATCCCATTTTGCTGTATCTGCAACTGCATCTAATCCAGAACCATAAGATCCACTTTTATTAGAAAATATTCTAATAGTTGATAATCTTTTAATATCTTCTTCTTTAAGATTTTTCTTTTTTAATTCTTCTTGGATTTTTAAAGTATTTATTCTTATATTGTTATGTTCTTCTTTTAAATCAGATACTTTTTCAACTGCTTTTGAAAGTAATAACATAGCTTGAGGAAAAGTATCTCTATATAATCCAGTAATAGAAATAACAGTATCAATTCTAGGACGTTTTAATTCTTTATAAGGAATAATCTCAACATCTTCAATTTTCCCTTTATTAACTTTATAAGCATGTCGTATCATTTTTTTAGGTTTTTTCAACCAATCATCCGGAGTAAGATTTAATAAGAATTCAATTCTTGAAATTGTTACTGCTTTTGATAAAAATGAAGCAATTGTTTGTCCTAAATAATTTTGTAAAAATTGTTTTACTGTACTTTGAATAAAAACATTAGAAATACCTGTTTCATTCCAAATAGGTTTAACACCCATTGCATATAAAATTTGTCCTTCTAAAACACCATAATTTCTCATAGTTTCTAAAGACCATAAATTAAAAGTAAGTTTTGTAGGATATTTCCCATTTTCTTTATAATAATTTGCAATAAAGTCTTTCATTAATTTTACACCAGTTTCATATGCTGCTTTTGTTGGTATTTTATTTGGATCAAAACCATACATGTTTTTTCCAGTTGGAACTGATTTAGGATTTCTAATTGGATCTCCTCCAATTCCTGGTTCTATATATTCACCATCTAAAGCACGTAATAGATTTTTTGTTTCTTCATTGTTTTTGAAGTTATCTACATATTCTTTTGCAGTTGATAAATATGCTAATAAATCTTTATTTTCTAAATCTTTTGTATCTTTATTATTAATTACATAATCTTGAATAAAAAGAAAAGCATTTGATTTTTTAATCTCTTTATAATCTTTTGCAAAATATAAATCTCCATCTGCTTCTTTCATAAAGTTTGTTCCAAGCATTTGCATAATTGTAGTAATTAAATATTCTTCTTTAGGATAAGTTCCAAATGTATGCATACCTAAAGGTTGTGCCGTACCACTCATTCCTAAAATATAATCTTCAACTTTTGAAACATATAAATCAAATGCAATTTTAATTTCATTTAAAGAAAATTCTACATCTTTATGAATACTTAGTTTAATACTTAAATCAGTAATTTGTTTTTGCAATTTACTTTTTAACATTCCTTGGTCAACACTTTTATATTGATTAATATAATCCATGATTTCACCAATTTCTTTATATGTTCCAGAAAGAGAGAATGGTGGAGTTTGATGAGAAATAAGTGTTGCTCTTCCTCTTCTTTTAGCTTGAATAGCTTCAGCTACATTGTTTGTAATATATGGATATATAATAGGAATATCACCTAAAGGAAGAAGTGCTGAATCATAAACACTTAAAGCTTTTTCTTTTCCTGGCATCCATTCTTGTGTTCCATGTGTACCTAAATGAATTAAAGCATCAGCATTAAATTGATCTTGTAGATATAAATATGAAGCTAAATAAGAATGAGATACAGGAACTTTTGGGTTATGCCATAAGTTCTTATCTTCATCTTTTAATTGTTTCATTTTTAAACCAATTTTATCAACTCTTTCACTTCGTCTTGATTGAGGTAAAATAACAATATTTCCTAATTGTATTCTAGGAATTAAAAAATATCTTTTTCCATTAACTCTTGTAATCATTTTAGAATATCTTGGGCTTTTCCATGATTTATTAATAGTTTTTTGAGTTTCTAAAGGTAGTTTCCTGAAATATTTAATATATTTTTCATAAGGGTATAAATCTGCAAAACCATTTTTTAGCATCTCTTTATCTTTTGCTTTTTCATAATAAGCCATTAAAGATTTACTAGCTTCTTTTTCAAACCATTCAGCAGTTTTTTCTTCTGTTGTATAAGATTTATCTTTTAGATTTTTAATTAAAAGCTCTAAAGTTTTAGGTGTATTTAAAAAAGATGCACCCATATTATTAATTCCTGCAGGATAGTTATAATACATTATTGCAATTTTTTTATCTTTATTGCTTTTTTGTTTTAAATTAGAAATATTCATAGCTTTATTAGCAAGTGATAATAATTGCTCAGGAATTGCCTCAATTTTTTTAGTTTTCTTATTTTGAGTTGCAACTACTAAAGGATCTGTAAATCCTAAAGTTTCAGGAATAACATAAGTCATAGCAAGCATAGGAAATCTTACTCCGATTTTATCTTCTCTCCACTTTTTTTCATCACCATCAGTATATTTTAAAGCATGTAAAATAGGAATATTAAGTTCTTTATAATCTTTTTTTAAACTTTCATGATCAATAATCATAATTTGAAAATTTACTAAAACATCTACAATTGTTTTATTTTTGTATTTTAAAAATCTTTTACCTACAAAATCTTCACTAGCAACTTCAGTATAAAAGGCAATAGTATTAAAGCCTTTTTCATCAAAATATTTAATAAGTTGATTTATATGATCTAATGAATTTGATACCACAGAACCTTTGTGCATACCAATAGCAATTATTGGTTTTTTAATATTTTCTAAATTTATTTGAAAAAACTTAGCATATTCATCTAAATTTGAAAAAACTAAATTTGGATTCAAGGGATGATAAATCCCACTCTTAGGAATAATAATAGCTTTTTCAAATTTTTCATTAGATTTTTTAAGAATTTTATTATTCATAAATAAAACAAAATTCTTGAAGTTTTTAATTCCACCATTTGACCAATATTTATTTAAATTGATATTATCTTCTAAAGATATGTTTTTTCTATAAGGACTCTTTTTTTCAATTGCTAAGGGTATAAAAATAATATCTTTTTTTAAAGAAGATATTATTTTTTCGTTTTTATCTAAAAGTGCACCAACACCTCTTGCGCCAGAAAGAGAATCAAATATAACAACTTTATATTTATTGAATTCTTTTAATCTATTCTCTTTTTTAATCTCAGTATCAAATTTAAAATCAATACCTAAATCTTTATTTTTTGCAATTTTAATTAATTCAGCTGCTTTTGAAAGCTGAGTACTTTTACCCATATTTGTGCTAAATATTAATACATCATTTGCTGCAAAAGCAGATGTGCATATAAAAATACATATTAATAATAATATTTTTCTCATTTTTTTCCTTTATTTACTCAGGTATATAAACCATACTTCCATCTTTTAATTTATAAGCAACACCAGCTTTTTCTCCATCACCTTGTCCAATATTTCCCTCAGACTTATATTTTTTAATTTCTTTACCTTTTTTTATAATTATTTCCATATTCTTTTCACCTGGATTCTTAATTACTGTTACATTATCACTTGAATAAGGATTAAGTGGGTTTTGTGCAATAGTAATTAATAAAGCTGCAATGATTACTAAAAATACATCAATTAGATTTACAGCAGATAACATAGGGTTTAATGAATCATCTTCTTCAAGCACTTTCATTTTTAGCCTTTTGTAATTCAATAATATCTTTAACTTCGTTTGCATACCATCTTCTTCTTACAGACGTAATTGTATAAGTAATTGAAGAAGTAAGTAGGGCAAAAATAACAGCAGCGAAAGCAATAATTAAATTATCACTTATTCCTTGAATGTTTCCAGAAGATAAAGATTTTAAAGCTGGACCCATTGGAATCATTGTTGCAACTAATCCTAACATTGGAGTTACTCTTGTAACTAAAGAAGTGTTTTCTAATTTTTTGAAAGTAAACATTTCTATGTCTTCAATTGAAGAAAATGTTTTGTTTGATAAATATTTCATAATTGGATAACCAGATATTTCGTTATTAATTTCATCTTTTAAGTAAGTATTGTAATTTTTAGAATTTTGTTTTCTTTTATACATTTCTGCGAAAAAAACTCCACTTTGTACTATTGAATAAAAAAATAGAGCTACAATAATTAATAAGACAGGAGGAAGAAAAAGGTTTGAAACCTCGTACATTAGGCGTTCTAGTATTGAAATCATTTATTTTCCTTTAAGTTTTTTCAGATTGTATAACAAGATTAATAATAATAATCTTAATCATAAAAAAGATATCTAAAACTTTTTTTGGATACTTTTAACACTTTCTGCAACTAAGTAAAAAATTATTTAATCCTAATATATAACTTTGAACAATAATGATAATTGCTATTGAAATTTAAAGGTATTTTAAGATTTAGAGTATTAGAATGGCAAACAATATTCAGATACAAAATTTTTTTTTGCAGCACATTTGAAATTTGAAATTTTTCTTGGCTCTCCGCTGAGTAGTTGACAAAGGGGAAAATTCAAGATTATACTGCCACTATTTTCATAGGGTCGAACAAACATCACACTATTCACAGTCTTA
>JABSON010000072.1 GCA_013215915.1 Campylobacteraceae bacterium
TATTGAAATAGAAGATGTTAAAAATAGTTTTGACATTTCTTCAAATATAATTTCTATATCTTTATTACTATAAAAAAACTCGAAACAATAATTTTTTACTGTATTAAATGTAACAGATTTATTTGTCTTTTGTTTATATTTATTATCATTCTTTACCTCTAATTCTTCATTTGTACTAAGAGTAATAATCGTTTCAAGATTTGAAATAAATATAGTTGCAAAGAAGTCTTGTTTTATTGCTTGTGCTGATAAACCTGAAAAGTTTTCTAAAGACAATCTATTTTTTATTATTTCATAATATGTTTCTATTGCCCATCTTTTAAAGTACAACTCCTTAAAATCCCGTGTTTGAAGTATCTTTGAATCCAATACAGAAGTTCCTATTACTTCTACTTCTCCATCATCTAAGATTACTTGTACAAATATAACTTTGATCTCTAATGGAACATTCTGTTGTATAATTTCTTCTTTTAGTTTTTTGTTGTTGGTTTTAAAGTAATAATAATATCTTTTACTAAACTATCTTTATCGAATAAAAATTGAATATCTTTATATACTGTTTTTTTCGTTCTAATTAAAAAGTTTGAATTGTGTTTCTCTTTAATTAGAGAGAAACACAATTCATAAGATGGATATCCTCTATCTGCTAAGAGTAAATCTTGTTTTTCAAGTGTTTAAAATGACTATCTTTAGAAATAGTTACTTCACTTATTTTTGAGTTTGTAATAACAGAATCAAGAACAATATTGTTTAACACATCATATAAAACAGATATTCTTGCTTGTACAATTGTTTTTGCTTTCTCTTTATATTGACTAATAACATTAGTTGTAGAAAATTCTTTTTTAATCTCATCATTATTAGGTAAAGTTACCATACTTCCAACAATAGCTAGGAGTCTAAATCCTTTATATGTTTTATATTCATCATCACTGTAAAACATATTGATTGCATCATTTGATAATTCTTCAAAAGCTTTATAATTTAATTTTTCTCTTACTTGAGAATAAGTACTTTTACTTACTGTTTCTAAGTCTTCATCAAGTAAATTACTTAAATGCTTTTGAGTTTCATGTAATACATTCTGTACTGATTTAACACTTTTTCTAACAATCGTTAATAGTACTTTAGAGAAAGGTAATTTTCTATCTCTTGTAAAATCTTTTTTATTCATTCTATTCTCACTTTTAAAACTCTCTGATAATATCTTTTCTTTAAAAAATTCCAATTTTAATAATATTTATTTTTAAATCTATTTTTTTACAATATTACAAGTAATAAATTCATAAGTGTATTTTTGAATATATTATACTTGGTGTTTTCTAGAATAAACAGAGGGCTGGAAGGCCGACTATATCGAATGTTTTTTCTTAACTTAACGCCATTACAACTGTCCTAGGATCTTTTTATCTTTTGGCACTTTGATTTTTTTCTTTTTTCTTTTTTTTTCTTTTTTTTCTTCTGGAAATTGCTCAAAATATACGGCTAAATCAACAGTATCGACGTATTTACAATTTTTACATTTTCCATCTTTTAGTTTGGAATAAGTAAATATTTCTTTACATTCTGGGCATTTTGAGAATTCTATTATGTAGCCTCTAATATATTTTTTATATTCCCTATAAATTATCATTAACCCAAAGAGAATAAGGATTGGTGATAATACCCACTTTAAGTCGCCTATATCACCTCCTTTAGGAATGCCTCCAATAGCTACTGGTGCACTTGAATCAAAAACTAAAACTATACCGGCTAATATACATATTATTCCGCAAAAATAAAAATACATTACTCCATAGTCTTTATAATTTTATTAATGCCATTTTTTATTTCATCTTTAGTGTCTTTATAATTCTCCACTTTATTAATAAGACCACCTATTACTTGAGTTCCTGTAATAGCCGGTTCAGGAGATTTATATCCATAGTATGTGTCAACGATAGCACCTGCTGTAATAACCTTTGTAGGAGTTACTGTTTGCAATATAACATTATTTATACTTTTAACAGTATTTACATACTGTCTAACTCCACTTGAAACAGTAGGTTTAATTGTTGAGTTTAGGTATATACTTGTGTTTATTTCTAAGTCCCTATATGCTTCTGCACCTTTTGTTAAAAAAGTTGGAGTTGTTATTTTCCCAATATTAACAAATTTTCCTGTAACTCCTCCGGCTAAATTTAATATTATATCTCCACTTCTTCCATAATTTTTCCAAGAAGTAATAACTCCATCTACGTCTACATTATCATGGTCATTAAATAATGCATTGTTTGCTGTATGTTTATAGTTAGGTGTATTTTCAATCATATCATTAAGTACAGGCACATTTTGTTCAGCTTGAATAAAAGTATTTAATTCATTAGGTTTCATATAAACTGTATTTCCTGTTTGTATATTATATGCTCCATTAGCAATTGTTGTACCATCTTTTTGAAATGCTGTAATAATATATCTTCCTTCTTTTTTTTCATATATTTGTGTAGATTTTTTTACTTTATTATTAAATTCATTGCCATACGCACTTGTATTATTGACACTAAAGTTATCCCCATCCCTCTTATTCAACCCTGAAAACTCAATATTATTATTAGCAACTCTTGTGTTAAACACAGATTGAACTTGTGTATTTTTAATTACAGTTGCTCTTGAAGTATTAGAAGTAGTCATAGAGCCTTGATTTGTAAAGTCTAATGCAAAGTTAGTATAGTTTTTTTCATTATCACCTACGTTTTGTGAGAATTTAGCTCTTTGATCTCTATACTCTTTTGTAGAGTTAGAATTTAATGTATTATTTTCATAATCTATTGCTCTTTGCATTTCTACTCCTGATACTTTAACTAAGCCTTCATTACCATTAGTAATGTTTTTTTCATTGATATATGAAGTTTTTGTTTCATTTGAATAAAACCCTTTTATATCTTTATTATCTCTACCTTTTTTATTTGTTGAGATTAGTTTATTATCTGTTTTAGTATATCCTAATTCTTTTTGAACAGTTTTAGTAATAGCATTCATCATTACTTCTTTATCTGCATCACTTAGATTTTTATCATTAAGTTTTTTAGCTAAGATTGGGTCATTTGCTATTTTTTTCTTAATAGCTTCATATGTTGTATGTTCTTTATTTGTATTTGAAAAGAAATCACTTATATCTACTGTATCATTTGTAGCTATTTGTTTTATAGTATCAGCTATCATTGAAGATTTAAGAACATCTTCTTTAATCTGTTTTCTTCCATCTTTTGTTAACAATCTTGTATCCAAAGTAACATCAGGTTTAAACTCTTGTTTAACACTTGCTATATCTTTATTTCTATTTGTAGTATCTCTGTTTAATCTTTTATCTAAGACTTTTGTATCACCTGTTAAAGTAATATTACCAAGTCCAAGAGTAGCTAGAGTTTTTGTTTTTTTGTAAGTTAAATCTTTATTAGCTTTTAGAGTTGTTGTACTTCCAATACCTACAGATACTCCACTACCTTTTGAATACTCTAAATTTGATAAGTCTTTAAAAGAAAGAGATTTTGTACTTAGGTCTAGATTACCATTTTCTTTAAATGTTCCATTCTCATCATAAGTACCACTTGTTAAAACTGCACCTTGTAGGTGTGTATTATTTGCTACATTTATATCTGCACTATTTGAGATAAATGAAGATTCAAGAACAGTTTTTATAGTTGATTTAGAAACAGAAACACCAGCATTTCCAGCAGATATTCCATTTCCTCCAGCACTAAGACCTAAAGATGAAGAAGAAGATGTAGTTTTTTCTACATCTCTTAAAGATATGATATTTAGATCACCTTTAATATTAGCACTTGTATGATTTCCTACTATTACATTTGCACCTTTTATATTCATATCTTTTTGTGTTTTAATAGTTAAACTATTAGATATATTAAATTTTGTATTATTATGTGCTGTATTGTTTTGAGATGAGTTATCTTTTCCAGCACCCATAGAATAACTAGGGGCTACACTAGCTGTTGTCATTGAAATAGAACCATTAATACTTTTATTATCCATTGATTCATTGTATGTATCTTGAGAAGCTAATAAGTTTAATTCTCCTGTATCAATTGAAGCATCATTAAATACAGTAATATTTGAACCTTGGAAACTTGTTGTATTTTCTTTTCCTGTTCTAACTGCTAAGTTTTTTGTACTTATATTTGAAGATTCTGAACTTGTAGAAGATGTATTTGTTTGTCTTTTATTTCCATTTACATCTAAAGTAATTCCAGCTGAGAAACCAAAAGTTCCTGAGCTGGAAGCTGCAACTGATCCTTAAAAGCAAAGGTGCCTTGCACCTTTTTTTTATTAATGAATCTTAATTTTTTCATATTCCAAATATTTATTCAATTCAAGATCATATTTTGTTTCAATAGTATAATATCCATGTTTTATGTTATTACCTTGAAATATAAACTTTAAGTGGTTTTTGTTATTTTGACTAAGTCTTCCATGAAATACAGACATATCATTTGAAGCAAACTCATACTCTTCGAATATAGGGAAAGGAATATCTTGTTTAAAAATTGCATCTACTGTAAATATCTGTGCTGCAAAACTTACTTCATTTTTATGCATTCTGTGAATAAGTAGAATATTATCATTTGAAGTTGAAGCCTGTGCTATTTTATAAGGTACATGAAATTTTAATTTCTTATCTTTTATTTGAATAATATTATCTTCTATATTTTGAAATATCGAATGTATTATTTTTGATTGAGAGGTAAGGCTTATATATATATGACTTGAAATCATAAGCCATGTAAAATTAATTGTGTTTTTTATAGTCGATGCCTATATCGTTAACTTTATTATAAAATAATGTTCCTATATAAGTTTTTCATTTACAAAAGCACTTTGCATTAGCTCTTGTATGAAATTATTTATGTAAAGATAGATGATTTGTAAATATGTATAAGATTAAAGTACTATAAAACTTATACATTTTATATCAGTTATAACTTAACTTTTCTTTACAATTCTTATACAATAATTACACTATGCCCAGTAAGTCTTAATACTTAGCGTTTAAGCCTTTGTTTTTTTATGCACTGCACTTCTGAATAATATTTTCTATTTTTATGACATATTTAAACATTAAAATTTACTAATAAACAAGTTATATGTATTTTTTATTCTTCAATCTATTGTATTAACTTCTAATGTGTATCTACTTATTACCTTTATATATATACGGATTTACATTTAAATTTACATTTTCTCTATTACTTGAAGAATTATATATTTTAATAATTTGATTAAACTATATAAGTACAATCAATTTTACTTATTAAAAACCTTCTAAAACAATCTTACCTTTAGTTTTTCTAGATTCTAAAAAAGCATGTGCATTACGTAAATTTTCTGCATTAATAGGACCAAAGTTTTCAGAAACTGTGCTTTTAAGAATACCTTTATCAACTAAAGCTGAGACTTCATTTACTAATTCATGCTGTGCTTTCATATCTTCTGTTTTAAACATAGATAAGGTTTTGCTCGTTTACGAACTTTAATATCAACAGGGTTAACAGAGATTGCTTTGACTTCGACTAAGATGTCACGAGCACTTGTTTTTGGTGTATTAAGTTCTATATCTTAAAGTGATTTCAAATCTTCTATTGGAGGATTTTGTTGATAAGCAATTACTTTCATAAAAATTCCTTTTTTACTTATTTAATTTATAATGTTTTCTAATATTTTAAAATCATACAAATCTATTTTAATATTTAAATTATACACTTTAAGTGATTTTATAATTTAGATAAGTTCATTAAGCATTTCAACACTATAAGTCTTTAACTCTAGATTATTTTTAATCTTTTCAACAAAGTCAGGATTAGCAATAAGAGGTCTACCAATTGCAAGTAAATCAAATTTACCTTCACTGATGGCTTTACTTCCTGTTTGTGCGCTATAGTTTCCAACACCTACTAAAGTTTTATTATAATTTTTACGAAGATATGCAGATGCACTACCTTCAAGATAATCAAACTGCATACTATCATCAAAAATACCAAGATGCAAAAAAGCTAAATTACGTTTTTCAAGCTCTTTTAATAAATAGTCAAAAACTTTACGATCTTTTTTATCACCTTGAATATAGTGATATGCTCCAGGTGAAAGACGCAATGCTGTACGGTCTTCTCCAATTTCTTCAATTATTGCATCTACTACTGCAAGTGCAAAAGCTGACATATTTTCAGGAGTTTTTCCATATTCATCATCTCTTTCATTAGAAGAATAATGTAAAAACTGATCAATTAAGTAACCATTAGCACCATGGATTTCAACACCATCAAAACCTGCTTCTATTGCGTTCTTAGAAGCCAATTTATAATCTTCTATCAAAACAAGGATCTCTTCTTTTGATAATGCTTTTGGAACTGTATACTTTAATTCTGGTGAACGTTTTAGAGTTCCTTCAACAGCAATAGCAGATGGGGCAACAGCAAACTTTCCTTTAAAAAAATAAGGATGTGCCAATCGTCCTGTATGCCATAATTGAGCAAATATTTTTCCATCTTTAGCATGTACTGCTTTAGTTACTTCTTGCCATCCTGCAATTTGTTCTTTTGTAAATATTCCCGGAGTATTAGGATACCCTTGTCCATCAGGTCTTATAATAACAGCTTCTGAAATAATTAATCCAGTACCTGCACGCTTTGCATAATACTCAGCCATTGCTTTTGTTGGAACTAAATTATCATCTGCCATAGAACGTGTCAATGGAGCCATAATAATACGATTCTTTAAAGTAATTGTTTTGTTTAGTACTACAGATTGAAATAAATTATCTATCATTTTTTTTCCTTGATATCTTAATATTAAATAATACTTTTATTGCATAGTTTTAAATTGTGCAATATTATTAATTTTGATTTAATTATATCTACTTTATATATTTTACTTGATTTTTGAGCCTATATGAACTCATATTAATGAGAATAGATCTTCTGAATGTTACCAAATAGATCTTCACAATAAAGAACATATTTAGTAACTTCCGATATGGAGGAAAGAAAAATTATTTCAATATTTACATCTATTGGAGAGATACTAGAAAGAAACTAAATTCAATATATAGCATTAGGAATCTAGCTTGAGTATTTTATCTTTTTGTAAGATGAAAACCATTTTGATGAGGGCAAGAATAAACATCTAATAAAACAGCCTTTTCTTTAAATAAAATGTCTGCTCTTTTTTGTGCTTTATTTTTAGAAACATATAACTGTTTTAATTGTCCATTTTTATCTGTACAATAACTACACTCTTCACTTTGAGTATGTCTACTTTTAGGAGATAAATGCCATAAATTACACTTATCACATTGATATGGTAATAAACTATGTCCATAACGCTTTTTTGCATATTTTGCTGAATCTAAAGCTTCCTTTTCTGAAGCAAAAAAGCTTAAAGGTTTTCCATCATGATTACTAAAACAAGTTTCACTTTTTACATTCATATTTTCTCTTTATTGTTCTATTTATTTTATTAATTATATCTATTTTTCATTGGAATAAACGAAAATAAACAGTATTTACTGAAGAATAAAATATTTATTGTCATATAATAATTGAAAGATAGCTAATATTTATTACTGTACTTCTACCTAAACCTTTTGATTCTATGCATAGCATAAAAAAGATCCCTTTTATAAGAAGTACTCTTTCCAACCATTATATTTAAAGCAATTAAATCTTCTGAAGTGCTTGTAAAACTTACGACTGTATATAAATACTGTTATACTTAATAAAAAGCACAGAAAGTATATTTATTTACTTAATGAATAGTTCTATTAATTGAAGAAAAGGTAATATCTACAAATCCTATTTTACTAAGTTTAGAAAAGAGAAAATACAAGTTTTCAAGTGTAATTTTAGATTATTTTAAAGCTTCTTTTCATAATTCTTTTTTACAAGAATTATTCCCTTTCTAATAACCTGAACTTCTACTTTAATCAAACCCTTATTCCATCCAGAAGAAGGCCGACTTTTTCCAATAAAATACATCTGTTGAGCTTTGTTTCTCTTAATAAGTTTAAAAGTTTTAGACATAATTTTTTCATTACTCATTGTAAATATTAATCTCACCCTATCGCCTTTTATAAGATTAATAACACGTACATAAGCTAACAAAGAAGAAGAACTAAAAGAAGGTATAAAATCTTGAAACACTCCACTCTCAATTTGAGTCATAGTTAATGCAATATCAGAAAAACCCAAGTTAATAATCTGAGTTGCTTGATAAATCAATTTATCTTTCAGTTTTTCATTCCAAAGATTAGCTCCTAAAGTAAAAGGATCTACTTTTTTTCCATCTTTCCTAATAGAGATATGAAGATGAGGAAATTGAGTAAGTCCAGATAATCCTACTTCTCCAAGTATTTCACCTGCAGATACCATTTGACCCATCTTAACTACGATACTTCCTTTTTTCATATGACAATACTGTGTTTCCCAGCCATTTCTATGAGAAACAAGCACTCCATTACCACAATCTTTTCCTTTAAGATTAACTCTGTCTTGATTCGTTCTAATGAATTTATCACTAATGTTATTTCTAATACCAATAACTTTTCCTTTAGCAGAAGATAGAACATTCACACCTTTATTCATTGCTTTTAGAGTAGTAAGCCTTATATCAGTTCCTTTATGCCCATTATATGTAATCGCTCCGCCAGAAAAATCAAGAATCCCCTCACTTTCATCAATATCCATATATTGTTGAATAAAACAATTTTCATTAATATTGCAAGCAAGCGGCCAATTAAGAACAATAGGCTTAGAAAAAGAAGATAACACAGATAAACAAATAGTTAAAAAAACACGAAAAAACATTAAAATAATTCCTTTATTAATAAAAATAATTATTGCCAAAAGTATAACCAAATTTTTACCAAAAGAAAAAATGATTGAAAGAAGGCAAGAACTAAATCCTTTTATTTTTTAGCAGAAAAAAGTTATACCTATTTAATCGTGATAACGTGATAATTAGCACTTTTTCACATGAAATAGTTATTCTAACTAATAAATAAAAATATTTAGAACACAAGGCTTTATCAACTCCTCTTTTACTTTCTTGTTTATTATTTTATATACAAGAAAAATAATTTAGTATTGGGACCCAGGAATTTAGATAAGTAAATAAACTACATTTTTTACATTTATAAGGAAGTAAATTATCTCACTAGTACTATTTCAATGAGTAAAAGAACTCAAAGACTCCTCCTAAGAAGAAGATAAAGCTTTTCCCTTAGACTTACTAAAAATAATTCCAATGAACTTTTCCTATCAAATATGGAGGGGTAACTGAAATTCATACTTTTTTTTATATTCAGTCTAATACTAAAATCTAAACTATATTAATTTTAGCCTTTGGTCAATAAGAAAATCAACTTTTACTTCTATATTTGCATAATCATCTATTTGTCTTTTTAATGATTTAAAAAATAATTCCAATTCCTTAAAGTTCATTTCTCTAGCAATTAAATTAAATTTATCAAGATTCTCTTCAGTAAACCAATTATTTATATAAGTTAAAAAATCTGATAATTCATTATTTTGATTAAATTCTTCTAGTGATTTTGATAAACCTCTAATTCTATAGAAATTTTGTTTATATAGTTCTAGTCTACATTCTAAATATTGAGATACTTTATCTATCATTTCTATAATTTCGTTATCGGTAAAATGAAAATCAATTTTATCTTTATTTGATAATACTTCAGAAAGACCAGCATAAATAGCAGAACCACGTATTTCACCCATTGTTTTTTCAAAATCTATTTTCTGTACTAAATCGCTATTTCGATCATGATAGATTGAAAAGTTTACAAACTTTATATTGTAATTATAATAATATTTATTAATAATAGCCCAAATCATATCAGAACGTCTACTTTCTTTGCCTTTGATTTCAATTATAGTATTTGGTGTTCTTTTTAATACTTTTGTATTTAAAATAAAAGTTGTACCTCCCCTATTTGCTGAATCTTTTGCATCTAAAATAGGATCTATTGGTAGAGAAACCTTTAATGGTCTAAAGAAAGGTTCTCCTGTTAGAATTTTATTCACATTATTTAAAATTCTGTTCCTAACTTCTCCAACTGTTTCATTATCTTTTATTTTATTTATCCAAAATGGACTTTCTAGATGTCCAAAATGTTTTCTAGATAAATCATAATAATAATCTGGATATTTTAACCTTAGTATATTATTTTCATCTTCTTTATCCGGAAAGATATCATTATCATCCATATTATTTAGAAACTTTAAATTATAAAGTAAATCATGTAACTGAATTCTCACTGCATTAGTAGATGGATTAGGAGAACCACCTTCATAACTTCCAAGTAGTACATCTACCCCCTCTTTTCTGAATTTAGGCAACCATGTTAAATATTGTTCTACTTTTGTCTCTAAACGCATATCATCATCAAGTAACCATACAATACAATCTTCAATATCTTCAACATAAGTACCTAAATATTTTTGAAGAATTGATCTAGCTTTTCCAATTGGTAGTTTTCCCTCGTTAATGGCATATGTATTATTAATATTCTCATTTTCAAAGTCAATAGTTCTTTGTTCTTCATCAATAAATAAACAAGACAAATTATTATCTTGCATTGAGATAATCAAATCTTTTAGTTTTTTTTCATCCCCACCATTCTGCATAACAATAACTTCTATACTTTTAATACATTTAATGCTTGAAATTCTTTTTAAATCTAATAACAATGGTTTTATTTGTTTATATGAACCACTAATGATTCCAACAACTAATGGAAATGGAATACAATCATTTATATCTAATTTAATTTCTTTTTTAGGAATTATTTCTTCATTTAAAACAAAATTAAACAATTCTTTTGCTCTTTCAAGAAATTTAATTTGTTCTTGTCCTGTCATTCTTCCATTATATTTATTCCAAAAGGACAATAATCCTTTTGATTTTTTCATACCTGGAGTAGATAAACGTACTCTATTCAGATCCTCATAGTGTTTTACTGTATGAGTATTAGTAGATATTACAGCTGTATTTATTTCGCATAACCTTATACCTAAATCTCTGTCAGTAGAAGATAATAAATTCTCATCAAACATTCCAACTTCATACATAGTTTTTAAGCTGATAAATATATTTGAACCTTGAAGACCTGGATTACCCACTAGAAAATCGGACTGATTTAAAACACTAGGAATATCAAATAATATAATTTGTTTTTCTTTGATTTTTTTTATTCCACTAATTATCATATCGGCAGAATTCATATATTTTGAACAAATTTGTATATGATTACTTTCCCATTCGTCATCATCATCAAGAATTGCAATAAAAGAATTATTTATATCATAATTTTTACCAGTATAAATAATACCAGTATTCCAAGCTCCAGAAGCACCTTTTGTTCTTGTATTATCTAAAAAGACTAATTCTATTTTGTTTTCTACTAATTCTTTTAAAGTTTCTATACATTCTTTACTAATTTTTTTATCAGAATCATTTACTATAACTATACAGTCAGGAAACAATTCTTGTTTACTAATAGAAAGTATAGATCTATTCAGAAGTAAGTCTTCTCTATCGCATGTTGCAATTATTGCAATTATCTTTTTCGTATAACTATTTTTCACTATTTTGTCCTAGTTTTTTAAACTCATCTAAATTAAAATTAAAGAACTTCTTTAATATT
>JABSON010000073.1 GCA_013215915.1 Campylobacteraceae bacterium
AATTGAAATTAGCGACTTTTAATTTATAACATTTGCTTTTTGGGCCGACTTTTGAGGACGTTCTGAGAATAAAGTATTAAAACATTATACATATACTCCAAAAAATTGTATGGATCTTTGCTCATTTGGAATAAATTTAATAAAAATAGAAAAAATCAAATATAATATAGAAATATAATTTGTTAAAAGTAATATATTTGCTATAATTTGCAAAAAATATAAAGATAAATAATGAATCAAAATGAATACACACAAAAAATAGAAAAACTTATACTTTGGGCACATGCATATTATGTAGAAGATAACCCACGTGCAAGTGATGAAGAATATGATTTATTAAGTAGAGAATGTTTAGCTTACGAACAAGAGAATCCTTCTTTAGGCCACCCTAACTCACCTAATAAAAGAGTTGGTGGATTTGTATTAGATGGTTTTAATAAAGCCTCTCATTTAAGCAGAATGTGGTCACAAGAAGATGTTTTTAATACTAAAGAGTTAGAAGATTGGATTAATAGAGCTAAAAAAGTAAATACTAATTTAGAATTTTATTGTGAACCTAAATTTGATGGTGCTTCATTAAATCTAATTTATGAAAATGGTTTATTAAAACAAGCAATTTCAAGAGGTGATGGTAGTATTGGTGAAGATATTACTAATAATGTAAGAACAATACATTCAATTCCCCTTGAAATCAAAGAAAAGTCTTTAATTGAAATTAGAGGTGAAATTGTAATTAAAAAAGCAGACTTTGAAAAAATAAATGAAGAAAGAGCTAAAAATGGCGAAGCTTTATTTGCAAACCCAAGAAATGCAGCAGCTGGTTCACTTAGACAATTAGATCCAAAAGTTACAGCTAAGAGAAAACTGTTTTTTAATGTTTGGGGAGTTGGTGAGCATTCATTAGACTTTACAAGAAATTCATTAATGATGGAATACATTTATTCTTTAGGTTTTGCTTGCCCTCCTTTAAAAACTTTAACTTCTGACGTTGAAGGAATTGAAAAAATTTATCATGAAATCATAAAACAAAGAGATTCAATTGCTATGATGTTAGATGGAATGGTAATTAAAATTGATGATTTAGATACTCAAGATGAATTAGGTCATACAGTTAAATTTCCTAGATATTCTTGTGCGTATAAATTTCCAGCAGTTGAAAAAACAACAAGAGTATTAGATATTATTCAACAAATTGGAAGAACTGGTGTTATTACTCCAGTTGCACTTGTTGAAGCTGTATTAATTGATGGATCAACAGTTGAAAAAGCATCTTTACATAATTATGATGAAATTGAGCGATTAGATTTAAGAATAGATGATGAAGTTATTATTATTAAAAGTGGAGATATTATTCCAAAAATCACAAAAGTATTTACAGATAGAAGAACAGATTCTTCAGAAGCTATTATGAGACCACTGTTTTGTCCAAACTGTGAAAGTCCCTTATTAGATGAAGGAATTCTAATTAAATGCCAAAACTTAGATTGTTCAGCAAGAGTTGTAAACTCAATTATTTATTTTGCATCAAAAAACTGTATGAATATTGATGGTTTAGGAATTAAAATTGTTGAGATTTTAGTAACGCAGAACAAAATCAAAGATATTTTAGACCTTTACTCTTTAAAATTTGAAGACTTAATTGATTTAGAAGGTTTTAAAGAAAAAAGAATCAATAATTTATTAAAAGCAATAAATAATACTAAAGGTGTTGAACTTCATAGATTTATAAATGCTTTAGCAATTGAACATATTGGAGAAGTAGCTTCTAAAGAAATAGCCCTATCTCACGGAAGTAGATTATTTGAACTTGATTTTGATACTTTAATTAAAATGGATGGTTTTGGTGAGCAAATGGTAACTTCATTTTTAGAATTCTTAAGAGTAAATGATACTTTAGTTAAAAAACTTTTTGAAATAATAAATCCAAAAATCCAAGAGAGAGTTGAAGCTTCAGATAATACTTTTAAAGGTACAACTGTTGTTTTAACAGGAACGATGACTATTTCTAGAGGAATTATTAAAAAACAATTAGAAGAATTAGGTGCTAAAGTATCTTCTTCAGTATCAGCTAAAACTAATTTTTTAATTTATGGAGAAGATGCTGGAAGTAAATATGATAAAGCTATAACGTTAAAAGTAAAAACTTTAAATGAAGAAGAATTTAACGCTCTACTTTAATATGTTACTTTTAAGACTTTCTATAAATAATTAATTAACTTATATTAAATAATATATAAATATATTAAATTCTTGAGTCTTTTACTCTATACTTATTCACTAAAGGAATAATTATATGACTAAGATTCAAGAAAAATCACTTACTATGACTATGCTTATGACACCTGATAAAGCCAACTTTTCTGGAAATATTGTAAATGGTGGAGAAATACTAAAAATGCTAGACCATGTTGCTTATGCTTGTTCTGTTAGATATACAGGAGAATATGCTGTTACACTTTCAGTTGATATGGTATTATTTAAAAACCCAATAAAAATAGGATCTTTAGTTACTTTTTATGCTTCTGTAAATTATACAGGTAGAACTTCAATGGAAATTGGAATAAAAGTAATATCAGAAGATGTTAAAAATAGAGAAACAAAACATACAAATATTTGTTATTTTACTATGGTGGCAGTTGATGAAGATGGAAATTCTAAAGCTGTTGAAAAACTAATATTAGAATCTGATGATGATAAAAGAAGGTATAATAACGCTTTAAGAAGAAAAGAAAGCAGAATAAAAGAAAGAAATTTTTCTTCTATTCATTAAATAAATCGGATTAATCCGATTTATTATTATTTAGATGGTTTTTGATCAATAAATTCTTCGTAAGAACCTTTAAAGTCAATAATAGTTCCATCCGCTTGGATTTCAAATATTCTATTTGCATAAACGTCTAATAATTCTCTATCATGTGATACACAAATTACAGAACCAGGATAAGCTAATAGTCCCTCACCTAAAGCAATAATAGCTTCTAAGTCAAGGTGATTTGTAGGCTCATCTAAAATCATAAAGTTAGGTTGTTCTAACATGATTTTTGATAACATCATTCTGTGTTTTTCTCCACCAGAACAAGACTTAACATCTTTTTCTTGCTCAGTACCGTTAAATAACATTCTACCTAAACAGTTTCTGATTTCACCAATGTCAGCATCTCTATCAAAGTTTCTTAACCAATCATAAAGTGTAATATCACCTTCAATTAAATCTGTTGCATTTTGAGGGAAATAACCATTTTGAATAGTAGCACCCCATAAAATATCACCAGAATCAGCTTTAATATTTTCAACCATGATTTCACATAAAGTTGTTTTACCAATACCATTAGCACCGATAATTGCAATTTTATCATCTTTTTCAACAGTAAATGAAATGTTATTTAAAACAACTCTACCATCAAATGATTTAGTAACATCTTTTAATGTTAAGATTTCTTTACCAACTTCTCTTTTTTGTTTAAAGATAATTGAAGGATCTCTTCTTGAAGATACTTTAATAGAACCAATGTCAAGTTTGTCTAGTTGTTTTTGTCTAGAAGTTGCTTGTTTTGCTTTAGAAGCATTAGCAGAGAATCTTCGAACAAAAGCTTCAAGTTCTTCTTTCTCTTTAAGTTTTTTGTTTGTATCTTTTTCATTTTGTTTAGCAATTACAGTAGAAGCAATATACCAATCATCATAGTTTCCAGTAAACTCTCTAATTTGTTTAAAATCTACATCTAAGATGTTTGTACAAACTGAATTTAAGAAGTGTCTATCATGAGAAATAACAACCATAGTACCATCATGGTGTTGTAATCTGTTTTCTAACCAACCAATAGTTGCAATATCAAGATTATTCGTAGGCTCATCAAGGAATAATGCATCAGGTTTTGGATATAAAACTTGTGCTAATAAAACTTTGAATTTGTCTCCACCTGTAATAGTTGACATTAAATCAGTATGTTGAGCTGATGGGAAACCTAAATCTTCTAAGATTTTAGTAATTTTCACATCATACTCATAAGTAGGATCTTCTTCACAACAAATAATTTCTAATTCACCTAGTTTATCACCGATTTCATCAGTATATTCAACTAAATATAATTCTTCTTTTTCTTTGATTGCATCATATAGTCTTTTATTACCTAATAAAACTGTATCAAAAATTGAATATTCTTCATAAGCAAATTGATTTTGCCCTAAAGTTCCTATTTTTTTACCATTTTGTACTTGTACTTCACCATCTGTTAAATCTTCAATACCAGAAAGTATTTTTAAGAAAGTTGTTTTACCAGCACCATTAGCACCAATAAGACCATATCTTTTTCCTGTATCTAGTTTTACGTTAATATCTTGAAATAAAACTCTAGATCCGTACATTTTTTTAAGGTTAACTGTTTGTACCATTAAATCTCCATTAATAATTATAACGCGATTATATCCAAATTATTCTAAAAATCAATTAATTAAATAATATCTTATAATCAATCTATAAATATTATTAAAGTCGTAAAAATATTATTTTTTGATATTTTATGATAATATATCTACAATAAATTAATATAAAGAGTTAATATGAATAATATCTCGATTAAATTAAAGTTACTTTTTTTATCAGCAATTTCACTTATAATCTTATCAAGTGCATTAGGTGTAATGTCTTATAATAAATCCATAAACGCCCTTATAGAAATAGAGTTTGAAAAACTTGTATCTAATAGAGACTCAAAATCAAAACAACTAGAAAAATCTTTCGATTTATATTCAAAACAGATTAATTTGCTTAGAAATATGTCTTATGTAAAAGATCTTATAAAAGATTATAAAAAATTATATTCTCATTTAGATGTAAGTTCTCACTCATCTTTTCCTATTGAGGATGAAGATGTAATTAAAGTAAAAGCAAAATGGGATAAGTTTTATAAAAACTATACTCATACTTATCCTTTTTCAAATGTTTTAATAATCTCGCGAAATTATGGACATATATTTTATTCATATGCTCAAAACAGTGATTATGGTGAAAACTTATTACACGGTAAATACAGAAAATCAAATTTAGCAAAACTTTGGAATAAAGTAAGAGAGAATAAAAAAACTACTTTTATTGATATGGAAGAGTATTCTCCTAATGATTCTAAACCTACAATGTTCTTAGGAACTCCTATTTATAATAATTCTGTATTTGAAGCTGTTTTAGTTTTTCAAATTAATAATAAAGATATACAAAATATTATGAACTTTAGAGGTGGATATAAAAAAAGCCAAGAAGATTATTTAATTGGGAAAGATTATCTTATGAGAAGTGATAGTTTTTTATCTACATCAACTCATTCATTACATAATTCTTTTAAGCAACAAGAATCAGGTAGAGTAGAAACACTTGCTGTTAAGAATGCATTAAAAGGTATGGTTAAAAATGAGATTATAAAAAATTATTTAGGGAAAGATGTTTTATCATCATATTCTAAGTTTGTTATTGACGAAGAACTATCTTGGGTAATTTTATCAGAAATAGGTTTAAGTGAAGTAAGTCATAAAACAATTGAATTAAGAAATTCAATTATATTAATAGCAATAATTACATTTTTTCTTGTTTTACTTTGTACATACTTTATAATTAAAAAATATATAATTAATTCTTTAAACAGATTCCAAGATGGTTTATTAGACTTTTTTAAATATTTAAATAGAGAAAATAAAGAAATCAAATTATTAGAAGTATCAAGTGATGATGAAATTGGTATTATGAGCAAAGCTGTTAATATTGGAATTGAACAAACAAAAGAAAATATTGAAAAAAATGATAATGAACATTGGCTAAAATCAGGAGTTCATGAATTAAATCAAATATTAATTAATGCTAAGTCTTTAGAAGAAACATGCGAAGAATCAATTAATTTTGTATCTAAATACTCAAAATCTGGTGTTGGGGTATTATATATTTATAAAAAAGAGATAAAAACTCTAAAACAATATGCATCATACGCTCACGTAATAAGAGATGAATTATCTAACTCTTTTAAATTAGGTGAAGGTATTATAGGTCAAGTTGCAAAACAAAAACAGCCTATATTATTACAAAGAATAAAAAGAGATGAAAGTTTAATTACTACAGGGATTATTACAAAAGAAGCACTTAATTCTTATACTTTTCCATTAATACATCAAGATGAATTATTTGGAGTAATAGAATTAGCTTCATTTAATGAATTTAGCAAACAAGAAATAGAGTTTTTTGAACTAATTTCAAAAACAATATGTATATCTTTATCAACTGCAATGCAAAATAATATTGTAAATGTATTATTAAAAAAATCAGAACAATTTAATAAAGATTTAGAACAAAATCAAAAAGAATTAGAAAATGCTAATTCTAATATGCAAAAACAACAGCAAAAACTAGAAGAAGCTAATGCTAATATGGAAGAACAACAGCAGCAATTAGAAGAAGCTAATGCTAGTATGGAAGAGCAGCAACAACAATTAGTATTATCTGAACAAAATCTAAAACTACAAAATACAGCCCTTGAAGAAACAAAACAAGAAATTCAAGAGAAAGCAGATGAATTAGAGCGATCTGGTAAATATAAATCAGAATTTTTAGCAAATATGTCTCATGAATTAAGAACACCTCTTAATTCAATTATTCTTTTATCTTCTTTACTTCAAAAGAATTCAAAACAAACATTAAATGAACATGATGTAAGAAAAGCTAAAACTATTTATGAATCAGGAAATGAATTATTAAGATTAATTAATGATATTTTAGATCTTTCAAAAGTAGAATCTGGAAAAATGCAAGTTATTGTTGATACTTTTAACCCAAGTGATTTATTAAAACAAATGAAAGATGTATTTGATTTTACAGCACATGATAAAGGTTTAGAATTTAAAATTATTGATGAATATAAAATAAACATTAATAGTGATAGAGATAGAATTTCTCAAATTATTAGAAACTTAGTTTCAAATGCCTTTAAATTTACATCTAAAGGTTCAATCACTTTAAAAATAGCAAAAGCAAAAAATCCTAATTTTGATTTTAGAATTTCAGTAATTGATACAGGAATTGGAATTCCAAAAGAAAAACAAGATCTAATCTTTAAAGCCTTTATTCAAGCAGATGGTGGTACGAGTAGAGAATTTGGGGGAACTGGTTTAGGTTTATCTATTTCAAAAGAATTAAGTAAATTATTAGGTGGTACTTTAAGTCTAGAATCTATTATTGGTATTGGAAGTGAATTTATAGTTGAATTACCTATTTTAGAAAAAGATGAAAATGAGAAAACTAATATAACTTATACTCAAAGTTCTCATATAGCACCAATAGTTAAAATGAATAATAATCGTAAAATTGAAGATGATAGAAATATTATTAAAAATAATGATGAAGCTTATTTAATAATTGATGATGACCAAACATTTACAGAAGTTGTCTATGATGAAATTAAAAAATCAAACTCTTATGCATTAATTGCCCTTGATGCAACATCAGGTTTAAATTTAGTAGATAAGTTTAATATTAAAGGAATTATGCTTGATTTAACCCTACCTGATATGGACGGTGTTGATGTATTAAAAAAACTTAAATCAAATAATAAAACACGTCATATTCCTGTTCATATTATTTCTTCAAAAGATAAAAACCATGAAACTTTAGAACTAGGTGCAATTGGTTATTTACAAAAACCTGTATTTGATGGTGATATTAATGAAATGATTACATCAATTGATTCTTTTAAAGAAAAACAAATAAAAGATTTATTAATTGTTGAAGATAATAAAGTACATAGAGAAGCTTTAATTGAACTTGTAGGAGAAGGTGTTAATATTGTAGGTGTTAAAAATGCCAAAGATGCAATCAAAGAAGTTAAAACTCAGAAATTTGATACTGTTGTAGTAGATTTAGGACTAGAAGGCGGATCTGGTTATGAAGTATGTGAATTTATTAAAAATGCATATCCAAACCTACCAATAATTATTTATACAGGAAAAGATTTAGATCAAGAAGATAAAATAAAACTGCAAGAATATAGTAATAGTATTATTATAAAAACAGCAAACTCGAATGAAAGAATTTTAAATGAAATTAATTTATTTTTACATAGAGACAATGTTGAAAAAAATAAAATTATAGAAGAAAAAGTAGATAAAGAAAATAATATAAAAAGTATAAATATTGTAAAGAAAGAAGAAAAAGTTAAGATATTTGAAGAACTTGATTTATCTGATAAAAATATTTTAATAGTAGATGATGATATTAAAAATATTTTTGTTTTAGATGCAGCGTTAAAAGAGTTTGAGGCAAATACATATACAGCATTTAATGGTCAAGAAGCAATTGATTATCTAGAGTTAAACCCTAATACACATTTAGTTCTAATGGATATTATGATGCCAGTAATGAATGGATATGAAGCAATTACGAGTATAAGAGCTAATGATAAGTTAAAACATATTCCTATAATTGCTGTAACTGCAAAAGCAATGAAAGAAGATAGAGAAAAATGCATAAACATTGGTGCTGACGATTATTTATCAAAACCTATTGATATAGATTTATTATCTAATTTAATAAACATTTGGTCAAATAAAAAACATAAATGAATGTAATTTCTTCAATAAATGGAAATATTTTAAAGATTATTGTACAAAATTTAAAAAATGAACTTTACATAAATGAAGTTCTAAATTTATTAATGTATGAAAATGAAATTGAAATAAGTTTTTTAAATTTACAAATAATTCCACAAGAAATAATTCTAAAATTAAACAAGATAAAAAGTAGAACAAAAATTTATACAAATGAGTCTGTTTTAAAATCTTATTTAATGTATTTAGGATTTAAAGTAATTTATGAAAATAGATATAAAGATAATAAAAAAACTCTACACTTACAATATATTGTAGTTGGCGGAAGTGCTGGAAGTTTAGATAAGTTTATTGAAATTGTAAAGAATTTACCAAAATCAAATATGAGTATATTTTTTATTATGCATCAAAGAGCTGACAATATATCATCACTAGCTTCAATTTTACAAACATATACAAAAGATTATAAAGTAATACAAGCACAAGCTGATATGAGAATTGAAGAAGCTTGTATTTATACTGCACCTGCTGGAAAACACTTAATAGTTTCTGGTTCATATATCCTTTTAAGTGATGAGAAAAAAAGAAATTATTCAAAACCTTCAATAAGTACAAGTTTTGATTCATTCTCAAATGAATATAAAAATACTTTTTTAGCTATTTTAGTCTGTGGTTATGGGGCTGATGGTAGTGATTCTTTAGAAAATTTAGATAAAAACTCAAGTACAATAATAATAGAAGATCCAAAAGATTGTGAAGCAAAAGCTATTTTAGAAAATGCAATAAAAACAAATTATTATGATCATATTTATAATATAGAAGATATTTCTAAATTTATTAAAAACAATTATCAGAAAGAATATTTTACAAATGAAGAACTTTCTTTATTTTTAGAAAAGATTTATAAAGTCTATGGATATGATTATTCAAATTACAATATAAAACATATAAAAAGAAGAGTAGATCTTTTTTATTCTATTTTGAAAGCTAAAAACTTTAAAGACTTTGAGAAAACAATATTAACTAATAAAAATATATTTAAAGATTTATTTCTAAATATCTCTGTAAATGTAACAACATTTTATAGAAATCCCGAAGTTTTTAAAAAGTTAAAAGAAGAAATTTTACCAAAACTTGATAGTTTTATGGATATTAAGATTTGGTGTGCTGGATGTAGTTCAGGACAAGAGCCCTATTCTATTGCAATTTTTTTACAAGAGTTAGGTTTATTAAATAGAAGTCTTATTTATGCAACTGATTTAAATGAAATAATATTAAAAAATGCAAAAAATGCATTTTATTCTAAAGAAAATTACAATCTTTTTTTAAAAAATTATTATAAAGCAGGAGGAGATGAGAGTTTTTCACAGTATTTTAATGATTATGGAACATTCGTAGAAGTTAAAGATGAGATAAAAGAAAAAATACTATTTTTTCGTCATAATTTAGTAGCAGATGCAAAAATAAATGACTTCCAATTAATTTTTTGCAGAAACGTATTAATATATTTTAATCCAAAATTAAAAGAACAAGTTTTTAATCTTTTTCATGAATCATTAGATTCTTATGGTTTTTTAGTTTTAGGTGAAAGTGAATTTTTAGATACAAATATTAAATATAAAACAATAGATAAAAATAATAAAATATATAAGAGGAAAATATGAAAAACATAACAATATTGGCTGTTGACGACATAGAAGCGAATCTAATATCTTTAGAATACTTAATTGAAGAATATATGAATGATGTTAATTTATTATTAGCTCCATCAGGTGAAGAAGCACTTAAACTCACTTATACAAAAGATATTGATATTATCATTTTAGATATACAAATGCCAGGAATGGATGGTTTTGAGACAGCTAAATATTTAAAATCAAGTCCGAAAACAAAAGATATTCCTATTATATTTTTAACTGCTGCTTTTAAAGAAGAAGAGTTTCAGCAAAAAGGTTTTGAAGTTGGTGCAATTGATTATTTAACTAAACCAATTGAGAATAGACAGTTTATTAATAAACTAAACTTATATATTCAAGTTATTATAAAAACAAAAGAGCTTCAGTCTTTAAATGACAACTTATCACAATCACTAGAACAAGAAATTTTACTAAAAGAAAAAATACAAGAACAACAATTAGAACTAGTTGAACAAAGTAAAATATCTGCTTTAGGTGAAATGATAGGTAATATTGCTCATCAATGGAGACAGCCTTTATCAGTAATATCAACTTGTGCGTCAGGACTTAGATTAAACCTAGAATTAGGTTTAGATAATAAAGAAGTAGTTTCTTCTTCTTTAGCAAGAATTGTTGATACTACAAGTGAATTATCTTCTACTATTGAATCATTTAGAAACTTTACATTTCAAGATAAATTATCTGAATTTAATTTATCAGCAATTATAAATAAAACAATTGAAAATGAAAAATATATTTTAGATGAAAATAATATAAAAATGATAATAGAATTAGATGATGAAATAAACCTAAATAATTTACCAAATAGTTTAATTCAAGCTTTACAAAATATAATTAAAAATTCTAAAGAAGCTTTAAATAAAATTGATAGTGAAAGATTTATTTTTATTAATACCTATGTTCAAGACAATGAAGTATATATTCAAATAAAAGACAATGCAGGTGGAATAGAAGAAGAACACTTAAGCAAGATATATGAACCTTATTTTACAACAAAACATCAATCAAATGGTATTGGATTAGGATTAAATATTACTTATAAATTAATTTGTGATTCTATGAGAGGGAAAATAAAAACTCAGCTTTTTTCTCGGACTCTCTCCAACCAAAGGAGCGTGTGCCCATGACAACAACAAGAGACACGTCCTTGTCCAGACAGCGGACAAAGACAGACAGTTAACTCCAGACAGACTTTGCCACAGACACTGGACGTGTCCCTCCTCCTCCTCCTCCTCCTCCTCCTCCTTCTTCTTCTTCTTATTTTACTTCTTCTTCTTCTTCTTCTTATTCTTATTCTTCTTCTTCTTCGTCTTATTCCTATTCTTCTTCTTCTTCTTCTTCTTCTTCTCCTTCTTCTTCTTCTTCTTCTTCTTCTTCTTCTTCGTCTTCT
>JABSON010000074.1 GCA_013215915.1 Campylobacteraceae bacterium
TTTATCTAAATCTTTTCCTGTGTATATAATAATTGGTAAGTTTGGATATGCATTTTTAATAAATTTACATACTTCATAACCAGATCCGCCTTCAAGTCCTAAATCAACTACAACAGTATCAAACTTCTGAGTTTTAACTTCTTTTATTGCATTTAAAATCTCTTTTGCTGCTATTTTTAATTTAAATACTTTATGAATTTCTTCTTTATCCATATATTTCTGAGATAAAGATGCAAATTTTATAATTTCTTCATATAAATATTTTATATTTCTTGTATATACATTATCTAAGTATATTTCAGAGATTGAGTGTTTAACAATTTTTTTAAGATCTTTTTTTGAAAATACTTCTGTTCTATTTAATGAAATAGTATGTAAAATGATTTTATGAGAACTTAGATATAAATTAACTAATTCTTTCTCCAAAGCTTTGATTGAAACTAAAGGCACATCAACTAATTCATTTGAAATATATTTTGGTTTATGAAAAGCTTTTACTTTATCTTTTATAATATATCTTGATAATTGTTCAAAGCGGCCTATAAAAGGAGACATTATTATAAGACCAAATAAATTAAATATTGTATGAAAAAGTGAGAGTTTAATAATATAATTATCATCTTTTATATGAAAATATTCTGATATTATTTCTATTAAACCTAAAATCTGAAAAAGAAAAATAGATACAAAAAATGCTGTTAAAAAGTTAAAAACTAAATGAACTAGAGCTAAGCGTTTCCCATTCATATTTGATGTTATTGAAGCCAAAACAGCTGTAAAAGGAGTTCCTATATTAACTCCAATTGTTAAAGCAATAGCATTATCATAAGTAATTTGATTTAGAGCAAGAGCTGTTATTATTAAAGCCATAGAGGCTCCACTTGATTGCATAATAAGGGTAATAATTGCACCCACAAAACAAAATACAATAAATCCTAAAAGTCCATCAAGGGAATAAGAAGATAAATCAATAGTTCCTTGCAAGCCTTCAAAACCATTTTTCATATAAAATATTGCTAAAAATACAAAACCTAAACCTAAAAGAACATTTCCAAAAGCTTCATAAACTTTTGTTTTAAATAAAGTAAAAATTACGCCAAATACAATCATAGGCATCGCATATGAAGAAATATTTAGTTTTAATCCAAAAAATGAGATTAACCAAGCTGTTGTAGTTGAGCCTAAGTTAGCTCCAAAAATAACTGCAATTGCTTGTGCTAAAGATATTATTTTAATACTTAAAAATGAAATAAGAATTATTGAGATTAAGGATGAAGATTGAACAATAGATGTTGATATAAAGCCCATAAACATTGACCTAGGTTTACTTGAGGTGAAAGTACTTATTAGTTTTTCTAAAGAATCTCCAGAAAATAGTTTAAATCCACTTTCCATAAAATTCATACCTAAAATAAAAATAGCAATTCCTGCAAATATAGTTTTTAAATTTTCATCTGCTAACGAAAAATAGAACATAAGAATTAATAATAAGGGTAAAAACACTAGTTTATGTTTTATAAAATCTAATATGTTATTTATAATTTTCATAGTTTCTCATTAGCTCAAAGAATCAAGAAAGTTTTTAATTTCATTCTTTTGTGTATTTATTTCATAATCTTGAATTCTTTTTATTTCTATTTCAAATTCTTTTTCATTTTCAAAAGTTTTATTTTCTAATAAAATATTTTTTAATCTTCTATAAGTTGAAATCATCTGATTATTATCAAATTCAGGATGATATTGAACACCTACAAAAATTCCTCCCATATAGGATATTTCTATAGCTTGAACTTCATAAAAATCATTAAAAGCTAAAACTTGTGAATTTAAAGGAAGTTTTTTTACATAATCTTTATGAATACAAAATGATTTTCTATTTATATTTTTAAATAAAAAATGATTTTCCCCCTCTTTTGTTAATTGAAGATTTTTTAGAATTCCAATTTCATAAGCTTTATTATCAGAATATACTTCTCCACCTGCTACTTTAACTGCTAATTGAAGTCCAAAACAAGAACCGTATATTGGAGTTTTTGATTTAAAAGCTTTTTTACATAAGGTTTCTTGTACTTTTACCTCAGCCATATTTACAGATAATGCTGATCCTGTTATGAATATTGCTTTATATTTATCAAGGTCTTTAATACTTGGCATTATAAAGTTTTTAAACATAGGGTATATTATATCTATTTCATAATCAGCAAAAGTATTAATTAATTTTTTAAAAAGCTCTGAGTATCGTAAAGCTTTATATTCTTCAATTTCTTCGCAGGCTTTTTGTGTATTTGCTTCAATTATTAATATCTTTTCCATTACAAACCTTCATATATACCTGATTGGGCTGCTTTAAATAATTTAAATAAATCATTTTCACTTAATTTTTTAGCATTTGTTATTGTTGATGGATCTTGATATGCACCATGGGCTATTTTTTCTGCTTTGTCATCATTTATTCCTATTTTTTGTAAAGATGTAGGAATATCTAGTTTTTCTCTTAAGTTAATAATAAAATTAAATAAACTCTTAAATCCAGGATTTTTAATATCTAAGTATATACATATTCTTTTTAATTTGTTTTGCGTTACATCTTTGTTCTGATATAAAGAATAAGGTAATATTATTGCATTTGCCAAACCGTGAGCTGTATTATATATACCTCCTAATTGATGAGCAATACTATGAACAGATCCTAAACCTTTTTGAAAAGCAGTTGCACCCATCATTGAAGCTATTATCATATCAGCACGTGCATCTTCATTATATGCATTTGTATATACACTTAATAATGAATTTTTAATTAATCTCATTGACTCTAATGCAATTGCATCTGCTTGTGGATGAAAAGTAGGTGAACAATATGCTTCAAGTGAATGAACAAACGCATCTATACCTGTCCAAGCTGTAATGTTTTGAGGTAAATCATAAGTAAGGTTTGGATCTAGAATTACAAGTGAAGGTAATAAAGTAGGATGAAAGATTATCTTTTTACTTTGAGTAAAACTATTAGTTATTAAACTTGCACGCCCTACTTCTGATCCTGTTCCTGCGGTTGTTGGAATTGCTATTATTTTACATACTCCATTTACTCTAGCTTTTTTATAATTATCACCTATATCTTCAAACTCCCAAAGATCTAATACTTGGTTTTGCATAAAAGCAATTGTTTTACCCGCATCAATAGCAGATCCTCCTCCTATTACTATAATTGCATCGTTATTATTCTTTTTATACTCTTTAACACCCTCAATTACACTTTTATAAGTAGGATTACTTTGTATATCGCAAAAAATATCAAAAGGAAACTTAGCTTTAATAAATATATTAACAAAATCTCTAATTAAATCTAATTTAACTAAACCTTCATCTGTAACAATAAGAGGATTTTTAATATTTAAGTCTTTACAAAATTCTATTATTTGATTAGATCTATTATGTCCAAAACATATATTCGTAGGATAATTCCAATTTACATCAGCTCTCATAATATCTCTCCTTATAATTTAAAGTTAAATGATTTTAATCTGCTTACACTCTCATATGCGAAAATACTTAATGATATTCCTTTTCCAGACTCTTTTACTCCACCCCAAGCTAAAGCAGGATCTAAATAATCACATTTATTTAAAAACACTGTTCCTACTTTTAGTTTTTTAGCTATTGTTTTTGCTTTTTGTATATCTTTTGTATATACAGAAGCACTTAAACCGTATATACTGTCATTCATAAAATATAAGGCTTCTTCATCATTAAGTACTTTCATAATTCCAACTACTGGTGCAAAACTCTCAAACTTCATTATCTTCATATTATGTTTTACATTAACTAAGATATGAGGTGATAAATAAGAAGTTCCTTTTTCTGAAGCTGGAAATAACTTTTCACTCAATAAAGACTTAGCACCTAGTTTTACAGCTTCATTTATCTCTTTTGCTGCTTTCTCTCTAGCTCTTTTATTTATCATTGGTCCAAGTGTAGTCTTTTTTAAAGATGGGTTATCGAGTATATATGTTTTAGTAAGATCAACAAATCTTCGCACAAAATCTTGATATACTTTTTCGTGAACATATATACGTTCAATAGAACAGCAAGACTGTCCTGAATTAAAAAAAGCTCCATCAACTAAATCTTTAACTGCTATATCTATATCTGCATCACTTCTTACATAAGCTGAATCTTTTCCACCTAGTTCATATACACAATTTATAAACTTTTCTTTTATACTCTCTTGTATACTTAAAGCTCCTTTTTTAGATCCTGTAAAAAAGACTGCTTGTATTTCTTCTTTTTTTAATAAATAATCTGTATTTTCATGGCTTAAATATAAAGAAGAAAATACTCCCTTTGGTAGATTTGCTTTATTAAAAGCTTCTTCATATCTTTTTGATACTAATGGTGTAGAGGATGATGTTTTAAAAATAAGACAGTTTCCAGCTAAAAGTGCTGGTATTAGTATATTAATAGATGTTAAAAAAGGATAATTCCAAGGAGATAATAAAAATACAAGACCTAGGGGTATTTTCTCTATATATCTATCATATCCTTTTATATGATCTGGTTTATAATCTTCTAAAGCTTTATCTGCTACTTCTAATAAATAATCAGCTCTTTGTCTAAAAGTATTAAGCTCACCCATTGAAAATGAAATTGGTCTACCTATTTGCCAAGTTAGCTCAGAAGCTATTTCTTCTTTTAAAGATTCAATAACATCCAAAAATTTTGATATATACTCTTTTCTTTTAGATAAACCTATATCAAACCAAAACTCTTGGGCTCTTGATGCAGAAGAAATTACAGCATCTATTTCTTTTTTACTTGAATATACAAATGTTTTGTAAATCTTATCATTTATAGGTGAAATCACATCAAAAGTATTCATATCTATCCTTATGTTTTAAATTATTTCAAAGTATCTATTTAACTGCCAATCTGTAATTGCTTTTAATTGTTCACTTGCTTCGTGTTCTCTTGTTATTACATAATGTTTTACAAACTCTTCTCCAAATAATTCTTTTGCTACTTCAGAATTTTTAAGTTTTTGTGCTGCTTCGTGAAGTGTTCTAGAAAATGAGTATTTTTTATCTATCTTTTGTGTATAAGCAGAACCCTTTATTTCTTCACTTGGTAATATCTTATTTTTAATACCCCACAAACCAGAAGCAATAGCAGCGCTTAGAGCAATATATGGATTAATATCAGCGGCAGTTACTCTAAACTCTACCCTTTGGTTTTGGGAGCTTCCTATAATTGCTCTTAGGGCACAAGTTCTATTATCAACGCCCCAAGTAGCTTGAGTGGGTGCCCAAAATCCTGGTATTAATCTTGTATATGAATTACAAGTAGGAGCATACATACATAATAACTCAGGTAAGAGTTTTTGCTGTCCCCCTATAAAGTACAACATCTCATCAGATATACAATTTTTTTTCTTTTTATCATAAAATATATTCTTTTTATTTTTATCAAGTATTGATATATGCAAGTGTCCTGATTGACCAGGATAATCATTTAAACACTTAGCCATAAAAGTAGCCATATATGATTTTTTCTGAGCAAATACTTTGACGAATGTTTTAAATAATACTGCGGAATCTGCCATTTTTAATACTTTCCCATATTTTAAAGCAGCTTCAATAACTCCAGGACCTGTTTCTGTATGCAAAGCTTCTATTGGCATAGACATTTTTTCACATAAATCCATTAATTCATAATAAAAATCACTATGAACTGAAGAGCGTAGAATTGAATATCCAAACATTCCAGGTGTAAAATGTTCTAAATTTTTATAATTCTTTTCCCTTATGGTTTTAGGCGTTTCATTAAACATAAAAAACTCATACTCAACAGAAGATAATACTTCTAAATTCATATCTTCTGCATACTTAATTATTCTTTTTAATAAAGACCTTGGACCTATGTTTTTATACTTTTCATTTAATGAAAAATCTAATAAAAACATAATTGAATTATCTTCAAGGGGTAATTCTCTACAAGTTCTTACATCAATAAAAGCGTGTGCATCTGGATATCCTGTATTATTACCCGATACAGAATCTTTTTTATATAATTCATCATTACAATCCCAAGCAAATATAACATCACAAAAACCAAGACCTTCGTGAATTGAACTAATAAACTTTTCACTTGATATATACTTTCCTCTTAATACTCCATCAATATCACAAGCTGCAAGTTTTATTTTATTAATTTTTCTTTGTTTAATTAGTTTTATTGCATCTTTTGCTGTTTTTACATCTTTTGCTTTTAATAATTTTTTGCTCATTGTAATTCCCTTGTAACCAAAAGTATTTATAATATATGAAGATTCATAATAAGTTATATTATTATTTAATTAATAGTAATAAGATATAGATAAAAAACAAATAAAATAATTTAATTAGATATAAAAAGTAATTTTTTTTATATATTTATACTATTTGATTGTTAAAAATAATTATTATTATTTATTAAGATACTTTTTCAATTATCTATGGCAGTATAGTTTACCAACTTCCAAATTTTATTATGCACTATCAATACATCTACTTTCTTGGAGACAAGACTTAACAGTACACTATTATAAAAATATGGAGAAGTAAAATGAAAAAAACAAAGATATTAACTGGCCTTTTAGTCCTTACTCTTGCTAACCTTAGCTTACAAGCGCAAGAAACATTAAAAATATTAACTTGGAAAGGTTATACACCTCAAGCTTTAGTTGAAAAATTTGAAAAACAAACTGGAATAAAAGTTAAAGTAACATATTCAAATAATGAAGAAATGATTGCAAAACTTCGAGCTACAAGAGGAGCTGGTTTTGATTTAGCACAACCTAGTCAAGATAGAATCTCTTCTGTTCAAAAAAAATATAAAATCTACCAAGCTATTGATTATTCAAAAATTAAAGAATCTAATATTATAGATTCAATGTTAAAAGCTGTAAAAGATAATACAAAAGTTAAAAATGACTCTTATGCCGTTCCTTTTAATTATGGAACATCTGGTTTAATTGTAAATACAAAATTAGCACCTAAAGCTTTAGATTATGATGCTTTATTAAATGAAGCATATGCAGGTAAAATTACTTATAGATTAAAAAGACCTACTCTTTTAGCTATTGCTTTTGCACAAGGGAATAATCCTTTTGATAAATATTCAAAAACAAAAGAATACAAAAACTTAATGACTCAAGTTAGTAAAGATTTAATTAAGGGTAAAAAGATTGTTAAAAACTATTACGCTAATGGTGATGCTCTACTTCAACTACTAAGAAGTGGTGAAGTTATTGTTGCAATGGGTTGGGATAATGGTGGATGGAAACTTCATAAAGAAAATAAAGACATTGATTTCATAGCTCCTAAAAGTGGTGCTTTAGGGTGGATTGATACTTTTGCTATTCCTGCAAAAGCTAAAAATGTTGATGCTGCATATAAATGGATTAATTTTATGTTAGAAGCAAAAAATGCAGCTTATTTTACAAATAAAGAATCTTATGGAACTGCATCTAAAGGTGCATCTAAATTCTTAAACAAAGAAATCAAAAACAACTTCAATAGATCTTTCTCAAAAGCAGATATAGATAATATCAATTGGTATCCACCAGTACCTGCAAAACTAGAAAAAATAGAAGCTAAATTATTAGATAAAATTAAAGCTTCTAGATAATCTCTAAAATAAAATATAAGGATTTTTCCTTATATTTATGATTCTAAAAACTAAAAGGAAATAAATGAATAATGTTTTAGAAATTATAGACTTAGAAAAACACTTTGAAGACTTCAAGGCCGTTAATGGTCTTAGTTTTAATGTAAAAGAAGGTGAATTCTTTTCCATTTTAGGCCCCTCAGGATGTGGAAAAACAACCCTCCTTCGTATGATTGCTGGTTTTGTAGAACAAAGTAGCGGAGATCTTAAAATAAGAAACAAAGATATGAAAGGAATTGCTGCTAATAAAAGACCTGTAAACCTTGTTTTTCAAAATCTAGCTTTATTTCCAATGATGAATGTTGAAGAAAACATTGCATTCGGACTTCAAAGACAAAATCTTGAAAAAAAAGAAATTGAAAAAAAAGTAGAAGATATTTTAGCAAAAGTTCATCTAAAAGGTTATGGGAAAAAAGAAGTTTCACAACTCTCAGGAGGACAAAAACAAAGAGTAGCAATTGCTAGGTCTTTAGTTTTAGAACCTTCAATATTACTTTTAGATGAACCTTTAGGGGCATTAGATTTAAAACTTCGAGAATCTATGAAAATTGAATTAAAAAAACTACAAAAAGAATTTGGAACTACATTTATTTACATTACACACGATCAAAGTGAAGCTTTAGTTATGAGTGATAGGGTAGCTGTTATGAATAATGGTAGATTTGAACAAATAGATACTCCTAAAAATCTTTATGCAAATCCAAAAACATCTTTTGTAGCAGGTTTTGTAGGTGAAGCTAATATATTTACAGCAACTTATAAAAATGATTTACAAATATGTCTAAATCAAGATAAAGAAGATTTTGTAATAAATGTTAATTTTATTGAAAAAGTATCAGATAAATGTAAATTATACATAAGACCTGAAGCAATTATTTTATCACCTTCTAAAGATATAAAAGATTTAAATAGATTTAACTTAATAGTAAAAACTATTTTATTTGATGGTTCAAATACTAAACTTTTAACACAAATTGAAAATACTTCTTATGAGTTATTAGTTTCACTTCCTCAAAATAAACAATTCGCACATATAAAAGTTTCTGATGTATTAGAAGCTGGAGTTGATTATATTGATTGTAAAACATATGCGAGCTAAAATGAAAAATATAAAACAACTCTCATTTTATATCTTTTTTGTTCCTGTAGTATTATGGTTAGCCTTACTTATTGTTATTCCACAGTTTGAACTTTTTATTATGTCTTTGAGATATGAAGATGAACTGGAAAACATGGTTTGGTCTTTTGAAAATTATAAAGAGTTTTTTGCAAATGATATATACTGGCTTACTTTTATAAGAACAGCTTTTTATGCCATTTTTGTAACTTTTTTAACTCTAATTATTACTTTTCCAATAGCTTTTTATATTACAAAACTTGTAAATAAAAGATATTCTGCATTTTTAATAATTTTACTTCTTTTACCTTTTTGGGTTTCTGAGCTTGTTAGAGTATATGGTTGGACTATTTTATTACGTGAGAGTGGAGTTATTAACTACTTTTTAATGAGTTTAAATATCACAGACTCTGGAATTGAAATGTTATATAATGATGCGACTATGATTATGGGACTTGTATATACTTCAATGTTATTTATGATAATTCCGATTATTTCTTCACTTGATGGAATGGATGATTCATATATTGAAGCTGCATATGATTTAGGGGCTTCAAAACTTACTATTTTATTTAAAATAATTATTCCATATTCTGCTTCTGGAATTGTATCTGGATGTATTGTAGTTTTCATGTTAACTTTGGGTAATTATTTAACACCTAATTTAATGGGTGGAAAAAACTCTTTATGGTTTACTGAACAAATTTATAATCAATTTATATCTTCACTTAATTGGAATCAAGGTGCAGCATTTGGATTTTTACTTTTAATTTTATCATCATTTATAATTTGGTTAGGTCTTAAACTCACCAAACAAAACCTATCAAAGGCTTTAAGATGATAAGAACTTTAGTTAATAGTAAAACATATACAATTACATTTAAAATATATGTAATTTTATTTTTTATATTTTTATTTGCACCTTTATTAGTAACATCTGTTTTAGCATTTAATGATTCAGATTTTCCATCTTTACCTTGGAATGGTTTTACTCTTGATTGGTTTATAGCAAATAATGAAAATCGTGTAGGTATATTTTATGATTCATTAAATTTGTTAAGTATGTGGGTTTCTGCCCAAACTGCTTTTTTTGTATCAATATTTGCTTTGATTTTAGGAACATTTGCAGCATTTTTATTTGAAAGAGAAGAGTTTAGATTTAAAGGTCTTTTATACTTTTTAGCTCTTAGCCCTTTAGTAATTCCTGGTGTAATTTTAGGAATTTCTTTACTTATTTCTGTTAATACTTTAGGTTTGTATTTAGAGAATACTTTTGACTTAGATTTTGAAATTCTAAGACCTAGTTTTTGGTTAGTTGTAATTGGTCAGTTTGCTTTTATTAGTACTTTTGTATTATTAGTAGTATCAGCAAGACTTAGAAAGTTTGATAATACTTTGGAAGAAGCAGCTTTAAATTTAGGTGCAAATAAGTTTGAAACGATAAGATATATTATATTGCCTTTTTTAAAACCAGCACTTTTAGGTGCAGGAGCAGTTGCATTTTTAATGAGTTTTGAGAACTTTAATACAACACTATTTTTAATAGGTTCAGATACAACTTTACCTGTTAATTTATATCTTCAAGTAAGAGATGGAAGTACACCAGTTATTAATGCAATTTCATTTTTATTAATTATGGGAACGTCGATAATGGCATTATTAAATCTATTTTTCTCAAAACAGACAAAATAGTAAATTTTAGTGTAGGAATTTTTAATGGCTTTTTTTGATAATTTTAAACATAAAAAGAATCTTATTGCATCGCATAGAGGATTTAGAAGTATAAGAGCTGAAAATACTCTTCCTGCTTTTAAAGCTTCTTTAGGAAAATGTGATTTTATAGAATTTGATGTAAGTATCACAAAAGATGGGGTTCCTGTTATTATTCACGATAATACTTTACATAGAACTTCAAATATAAAACAGAGACCTGATTTAAAAAACAAAACTTTTATTCACGAATTTACTCTAAAAGATTTAAAATCATTAGATTTATCAACGTGGTTTAAAAGAAAGGACCCTTTTAAAACAATTAAAAATAAACTTGTAAATAAAAATGAAATAAGAAAAGATAAAATTCTTACTTTAAGAGAGATTCTAAAATTTTGTAAAATAAATAATCTTTACGCAAATATTGAAATAAAAGATTTAACAATTACTCCCTTTGATAAAATTATAGTCTCAAAAATAATAGAAGTAATAAAAGAAATAAAAATGGAGGATTTTGTTTTATTATCTTCTTTTAAACATATATATTTAAAAGAAGCTAAAAACATAGCTCCTATGATACAAAGAGCTGCTTTAGTAGAAGACAAACATCCAGATAACATATTAGAGTATTTAAAAGATTTAGACGTCTGTGCGTATAACTGTGATGATGAAATTATTAATGGAGAAATAATAACACTTTTAAATGAAAATAATTATTATGTGAATGTTTTTACAGTTAATTCAAAACAAAGAGAAAAAGAACTCTTTGAACTGGGTGTAAAATCTATTTATACAGATTTTCTGCTTTAGATATAAATAGCTTCTATTTCGTCATTATCTTCATCTTCTTTTTTGTCTTTAATATTATATAACTCTTTAGCAGATAATTTTTCTTTTATAATTAAATGAACAGGATGAATCATACTTATATCTTCTGTTTTTGTTTCTTTTTTTAAATCATCATTTTCTTTTAAATCTTCTTTTCTTCTTTTTTCTATAACTATATTTTTTCTTCTTTCAAACTTATGTTTTTCTTTATCGTATTTAACAAATTTATGTTCTAAAAGCTCTACTTTTAATAAATTAAAAAATGAAAATAA
>JABSON010000075.1 GCA_013215915.1 Campylobacteraceae bacterium
ATTATTGAAAAAAGTATGCATGGTACTTTAAATGTGAAAAATGATGAGAATGGCGCTAAGTTTTCTATTTTTCTAACAAGTGAAAAGGAGCCAAAATAATGGACTCATATACAATACTTTATGCTGAAGATGAAGAAAATTTAAGAGATATAACATTAAATATTTTAAAAGGTTTTACAAAAAAACAATATGTAGCCTGTGATGGACAAGAAGGTTTAGAACTTTTTAAAAAACATGAAGAAGAAATTGATTTAATTATTACTGATATTAATATGCCAAGAATGAATGGTTTAGAAATGATTAAAAATATTAAAGAAATTAACTCTAATATTCCAATTATTGTAGCTACTGCTTTTTCAAATACTGAATACTTACTAGAAGCTATTGATATTGGTGTTGATAAATATATTTTAAAACCAATTGATATGAAAAAACTTCTACAAATTATGAGTCAATCATTACTTTACCATGAACTAAAAGATTTATATATTGATAAAATAACAAAACTTCCAAATAGAAATAAATTAAAAAAAGATTTAAATGCAAATCAAGAAGATTTAATGGCATTAATTAATATTGATAAATTCTCAACTATCAATGATTTATATGGTGAAGCTAATGGAGATAAAATACTTTATAAGTTTTCTCAAGAATTATTAAAAGATTTTTCAAAAGATATTTTTACAACATATAGAATTGAAGCTGATAAATTCGCAGTTGTAACATTAGGATCTTATTTATCTGTTGAAGAATTTAAAGGAATGTGCGAAAAATTTGCAGATAAAATTGAAAAAAATTCAATCAAATTAGATGAGCATTCAATTGATTTACATATTACTATTGGAATTGCGAAAGCTGATGCTTCTGATGTATATAGATATACTCAAAGAGTAATAAACTATGCGAGAAGAAAGTTTGAAAAGATATTAATATATAAAGACTCATATAATTTTCAAGAAGATTTCCAAGATAATATGAAATGGGTTAAAAAAGTTAAAAATGGTATTCAAAATAATAGATTTACAGCTTACTACCAACCAATTGTTGATACAAAAACTCAAAAAATCTATAAATATGAGGCATTAATTAGATATGTTGAAGATAATGGAGATGTAATCTCACCTTATAAGTTTTTAGATATTGCAAAAAAAGTTAAATTATATCCTAAGATTATTGAAATAATGTTAGTTAAATCTATAAAATTAATAAGAGAAAAAAACAAAAGAGTATCAGTAAATATTTCATTTGCAGATATTTCAAGTTCGAATACAAGAAATCATATCTTAGATACTTTAGAACAAAACAAACAATATGTTAATTTATTAGAATTTGAAATATTAGAAAGTGAAGAAATATCTGATTTTAATGCTGTTAGAAAGTTTATAGCTGATGTTAAATCTTATGGCTGTGCTGTTGGAGTTGATGATTTTGGAGCTGGTTATTCTAACTTTAATATGTTAACTGACTTAGATATTGATTTTGTGAAGATTGATGGGTCTTTAGTAAAAGAATTAGATAAAAACAATAACCATGAAATTATAGTTGAAACTATTTCTTCATTTACTAAAAAACTTGGATTTAAAACAGTTGCAGAATTTGTATGTAATGAAGAAGTTTATAAAAAAGTTAAAAAACTAGATATAGATTATTCTCAAGGTTATTACTTTTCAGAACCTATATCTTTTGAGATGGTATAACTTAGTTATACCAGTCTTTAATAAGTTTGTCATTATCAAGTAATGCAGCTTTGATTCTACATACGTTTGATATAGATATTAATTGTTTACTAGCGATTTGAAGATCATCATTAACTATAAAATAATCATATTTTTGAAAGTATTTTATTTCAGTTTTTGCATTCTTTAATCTTTTTTCAATAACATCATTTTCATCTGTATTTCTAGATCTTAATCTATTTTCTAAGACTTCTAATGATGGAGTTGTAATAAAAACAGAAGTCACTTGTTTTGAAATCTTTTTTCTTACAATTTCATGACCTTGAACATCAATATCAAAAATTACTAGTTTACCAAGTGATAAAGCTTTTTTAATAGGTTTTAAAGAAGTACCATAATAATTACCATGAACTTCTGCCCATTCCAAGAAAAATCCTTCTTTTATATCATCTAAAAACTCTTTTTTTGAAACAAAAAAATAGTCAATACCATCAATTTCTCCTTCTCTAGGAGCTCTTGTTGTAGTTGAAATTGAAAAATAGTAATCTGATATTTCTTTATAAACTTCTTTTAATAAAGTCGATTTACCACATCCACTTGGACCTGAAAGTAATAAAACTGCACCATTTTTTACATCTATCATTTTTATCCTTTTAGTGATAATTTAAGGTCTATTATCTCACCTTTTGTTAAACGATCAATTATTGTTTGATCAACTTTAGAAAATAAAGGACTTAATTCATCTAAATTATATTTACTTAAAACTAATTCAATTTGATCATTAGGTTCAGAGAATTCATAATCTCGTACTTCACTTAATGCATCATCAATCACAGATGACAAGTCTTTCCAATCATTTTTTTCTAGCTCATAAGAATCTTGTACATTAGAGTCTAGTAATATTTGATTAATTTTAGTCAATTCGCTTGAATCTAAAACTCCACCATCATTCAAAGAAGCTAAGGTAACTATACTCTCATCATTATCATTTCCAATATCTTCAGCAATATCATCAGCTAAAGAGTCAACATAAGAATGTATTTCATTTATATCAATTAAAGATTCATCTTCTTCTATTTTATCTTTTTGTCTTTTTATATTATTTTTAATATGAGAAATTTGTTCATCTAATATATCATTTAATTGTTTTGGTAAAAATGGTCTTGTTATTTCAAAATCACTTTCTTTGTCAAACCCAAGTTTATCTTGAGAGATAACACCAAGTCTTTTTGTATACAGCTTGTATCTATTAAAGTCTGCATTAATATATTCTTCATCTAAAACAATTAAATCATAATTATCTATAATTTCTGAACTTTCTTGTATTGAAATTTCAATTGATTGCTTTTCGCATATCAAAGAAAAAATTTGAATAATTATTGTACTCTTACTTATCAATAATAACTTCATTATAACTCCACTAATTCATTATTTATTAATTTATAAACTTTATCACACTGTTTTGCTAAGTCTTCTTCATGCGTAACTAAAATTAAAGCTGCATTATTTTCTTCAATATATGAAAACATAGTATTCATAACTTCTCTTGCTGTTTCTTTATCTAAATTACCTGTAGGTTCATCAGCAAAGATAATTTTTGGTTTTTTAGTAATTACTCTTGCAATTGATAGTCTTTGTTGTTGACCACCTGATAACTCTCCAACACCTTGATTCATTACATGATCAATTTTTAAATCTTTTAATAAATTATCATCTTGTTTATTTGAAGATAATAACTCTGCAATTTTAAGATTTTCATTTGCATTAAAACCTCTAAATAAATAATGTGCTTGAAATATTATACCAAAATCTTCTCTTCTTACTTTTAAAAGTTCTTTTTCTTTTAAATCATATAAAGATCTACTTTTATATATTAGTTCACCACTTTTTGGTTTTAATAATGAGCATAAAATATTAAGTAATGTTGATTTTCCTGTACCACTTACACCTATTATTGCAATTGATTCATTTTCATGTATGTTTAAAGTAATATTGTTGAATAAAGTATAGTCAAATTCATGTGAGATATTTTTAGCTTCTAAGAGAAGTCTCTTAGAAGCCACAAGCCTTGAATGTTTATTTTCTACGTTAAGATCAGAATTATTCATTCAAGCCTCGCTTATATAGTTTATAGTCTTATTATTTAGCCATTTGTGCAGCAACTTCTGCAGCAAAATCTTCTTCTTTTTTCTCAATACCTTCACCAAGTTCAAATCTGATGTAAGCAGTAATTTTAATAGACGCATCAACAGCAGCAATTGCTTGCTCAACAGTTTTTTTGTCATCCATTACATACGCTTGAGATAATAAAGCAAGTCTACCATCTAATTGACAGTTATCTTCAATCCATCTTGAAATTTTACCTTTTAAGATATTTTCAATAATGTTTTCTGGTTTACCTTGTGCTAATAATTCAGCTTTCATTTCAGCTTTTGCAGTTGCAACAGCTTCATCTGTAAGTTGAGATTTAGAAACGAACTGAGGGATGTTTTTTAAAGGTTTTTTCAATCTTTTTAATTCATCATTATCAGCATCGATTTCTGCAACAATTGCTCTGTTTTCAGATTCTACAAAAGCAGCATCTAAATCAGTATAAGCAATTACTGTAGGTTTCATAGCAGACGCATGCATAGCAATTGATTTTAATAATGCAGCTGTTTTTTCTTTAGCAGCATCATCACAAGTTGCAGCTAATAAAACTCCAACTCTACCATTTGAATGTACATATGCGTTTACAACGTCACCTTCAACTGCAGAAACTTTTCTAGCAACTAAGTTTTCACCAACAGTAGCAATTTTACCTGCTAAATATTCTGGGAAAACTAAACCATTAAGAGATGAAGAAGCTAAGGCTTCAGCATCAGCTATACCATTAGAAGAAGCGTGTTCAACGATTTCTCTAGTGATAGCGATAAAGTTATCATTCTTAGCAACAAAGTCAGTTTGAGCATTAAGCTCTAACATTGTAGCTTTAGAACCAGAAGCGTCAACTGTAACAGAAATTAATCCCTCAGCAGCAACGTTTCCAGCTTTTTTAGCAGCTTTACCAAGTCCAGCTTCTCTTAAAGCTTGAACAGCTTTATCTAAATCACCATCAGTTTCGTTAAGAGCATTTTTACAATCAAGCATTCCTGCTCCTGTCATTGCTCTTAATTCTTTGATTAGTTTAGGAGTTGAACCAGCCATGACTATTTAGCCTCAGTTGGTGTTTCAGAAACTTCTTCAGTTTTTGCTTCAGCTAAAACTTCAGCAGCTTCATCAGTAGAAACTTCTTCTTCAGTTCCATTTTCTTCAGCAAAAGTTGCTTTACCTTCGTTGATTGCAGCAGCCATTTCATTACAAAATAATTGTACTGATCTAATTGCATCATCATTACCAGGAATTGGGAAATCTACTAAATCAGGATCACAGTTAGTATCTAAAGGAGCTACAACTTTGATTCCAAGTCTTCTTGCTTCTAAGATAGCAATTTTTTCTTTAACAGCATCAACAACAAACATCATGTCAGGAATTTTATGCATTTCTTTAATTCCACCAAGGTATAATTCTAACTTGATTTCTTTTCTAGAAAGCATTAATGCTTCTTTTTTAGTTAAAAGATCTAATTGACCTTCTTCTCTCATTTTTTTGATTACTTCTAATTTTCTAATAGATTTTTTAATTGTTCCGTAGTTAGTTAACATTCCACCTAACCATCTATGGTTAACATATGGCATACCACAATCAATTGCTGCTTTCTTAACTGCATCTCTTGCTTGTTTTTTAGTACCTACGAAAATCATTGTTTGACCTTCAGCAGCTGCTTCTTTAACTACATTATATGTGTATCTAAAGTATCTTAATGTTTTTTGTAAATCAATAATATAAATATTTTTTCTTACACCGAAAATGAATTTTTTCATTTTTGGATTCCATCTTCTTGTTTGGTGACCGAAGTGTACACCACATTCTAATAAGTCTTTCATTGTAACCATGTTGTTTCCTTGTGTTTGTTTTAGGGTTTTGCCTCAGTGTCCCTTAATGTTTTCACACAACCCATACCAGGATTGACACTTGCGAGGTTTCTATCATATTAATAGAATCGTGATTTTAGCCAAGTTAATATTAATTTAAGATTAAGCCAATATTAAATTTACTCTTAGCTAAATTCTTTATTTGCTTCTTTTACAATATATTCTGCAATTTTATTTGATTCTTGTGCAATATCATTTGTTTCATTTGCAATATTCGCACTTTCTTGAGTTTGTTTATCTAAAGTAGATATTGCATCATTAATTTGTATAATTCCTCTTTCTTGTTCTTTACTTGAAATTGTAATACTTTCAATTAAAGATATAGTTAATTTAATATTATGATTTAATGTTTGATAACCTTCGATCATAGAGTCTGCAATATCTTTTCCTTCTTTAGTTTTAGAACTAGCAGCTTCAACAATAGATTTAATTTCTTTTGCCGCATCTGCTGATCTATTTGCTAAATTCCTAACTTCTTGTGCAACTACTGCAAATCCTTTTCCTGCTTCTCCAGCAGTAGCAGCTTCTACAGCTGCATTAAGTGATAAAATATTTGTTTGAAATGCAATTTGATCAATAACAGAGATGGCATCATTTATAGACGAAGTTTGTGTATTAATTTCATCCATAGCAATTGCAGTTTTATTAGCTAAATCTTGACCTGTTTTTGATGAAGAAGTAAGTTCTTTTGCATATAAAGCCATTTTGTTAGTACTTGAAACAGTTGCTTTCATATTAGCTGTAATTTGTTCTAATGATGCTGCTGTTTCTTCTAGTGATGCAGCTTGAATATTTGCTAGACTACTTAAGTTCTCAACATTATTAGCTAATAAAGAAGACCCCTCTTGTAAAGACAAACCATTTTTTAGATTAACTTCTCTTAGTTTATTTAAAGAATATCCTAAATCATTTATACCTTTTGCTAATTCAATTATATCTTCTTGCATTCCATCTGTTACAATAGAAGAAGAATAATCACCTTTTTTATATCCATTAAGTGTTATAAGCATTTTTTGAATAAACTCATTTTTACTATTTGATACTGCAATTAAAGCTAAAGCTTCGTTTATTTCTTTTGAGACTTTTACAAAATCTCCATGTAAACCTGAGCTTAGCATTTTTCTTGAAACATTACCTGTTGATATAGATTTTAAGGAAGCTGATGTATCTCTAGTAAAAGCTTCTACTTGATCAAGTAAATTATTTATGTTCCAAGATATTTTTCCAAAATCATTTGAATTATCTATATTTATAATTCTATGATATAAATGACCAGATGCAACTTTTTCTAAAATTTCATTTGTATAATTTAATCTTTTTGAATATTTATTAAGAGAATAAAAAGTAAATAAAAATGTAAATATAGATGAAATAAAACTTAAATATAAAAACACCTCAAAAAAATCACTATTAAATTGATACGTAATTAAACTTATTAAAACAAGTATAAAACTTAAAAAAACAGAACTTTTAATTTTTAAAAATAAATCCATTATAGATCTCCTTGTAAAGATAATATTAAATCATTGTATTGCACATTATTATCTTCTAAAAACTTAAGTAAATAAGAAACCGAAGCTTTTAATCCTGAAGATTTTTCTAGTTCTAACATTTTTGAATAAATAGGAATAATTGTTTTAATAGCTTGGTCATTAGGTTTTCTTCTTACAGATGTATAACCAATAATTTTTCCACTAGAATCATAATCAGCTGTAATATTTGCAAATACCCAATAATAAGATCCATCTTTTCTTAAGTTTTTAACATAAGCAAAAAATTCTTTTCCTGAAGAGATAAAATCCCATGCTAATTTAAAAGCTGCTTTTGGCATATCGGGATGTCTTATAATATTATGATTTTGCCCAAGTAGTTCATTTTCACTGTAGTCAGACATATGCATAAATATCTCATTACAATAAGTAATAATACCTTTTGCATTAGTTTTTGATACAATAAAATCATTCTCTTGCATTTTAATTTCATTATTATTTATATTAATTTGATTATTTTTCATATTTAACCTTTCTTTTATACATTATATTTAAGATATTACTTTTATTTACTTAAAAATAGAAATGAATATATATTTAAGATGTTTTTGTATTTTTATTGATGTAAATTATACACATTAGGAGCTTATAATTTTAATATTTAATTCTAAGTTAATAATTATATTATTATTCATTTTAGGATGGTAAGTAAATGTATTTTTTATATTAGAATTGATTTTACTCAAACAAAAGTAATATTACTTTTGTTTGTTTTGAGTTATTTATTATTTAGGAGATAAATAAAAATATTAATACAAGAAAAATTCCAGCTAGCATAAAATATATGCCTCTTCGTTTAAAGCCAAACTTTCCTTTAACCATAAACATCGCAGATATTGCAAGAAAGCTTAAAATTATGCTGTATAAAATTGCTAAATAAAACCATAACTTCTCATGTGAAGCTTTGTGAGCAGAAATTACAGATTTAAGATAAGGTGGATATGAAATATACTGATATATTACATTTCCTGATTTTGTATCATAGTTTATATTATTTGATCTTGCTTTAAAATATAAAATATTATCTTTTTCTTCTAAAAATTTAAAACGTTTTATATTTTTATTAGCAGATTTCATAATACTAATAGGTATATCACTTTTAGAATCTAATTCTTTAAATGATAGTTCTAATTTTTCTATAAATTCTGTTTTTGTAATATACTTTGCTAAATTCTTTTCTATTACATATGTTTGTTCTAACCATCCAAGCGCGCGTCCTGATAAAACAATTCCTGTAATAGTATAAATTAAAGTAAGCCCAATTACAAAATAACCAAGGTCTCTATGAAGAGACCTCATTATATGAGAGAATGATTGTTTTTTACTCATTTATAATCTAGAATTTATAAGATAATTTGATTTTAAAGTTTCTTTCAACTTCATTTGAAGCAGAGTCTTCACTTCCGAAATATGTACCAAAGGCTGTGTGTTTAGTATATTTTTTATTGAATAAATTATCAATTGCAAAATTAATTTTTGCACCTTTTAATAATGAAGTTAATTTATATGTTGCAGCAATATTATGAACACCATAACCTGATCTTTTGATAGATTTATCTGATTTATACTGATATTCATTACCTGGTACAAATTCTGAATCATAAGATAAAGACAAGTCTTTATTTACTTTATAATCTGCTCCTAACTTAAAAGTGTGAATATTTGCAGTTTTAGGTTGTTTTTTATCGCCAGTTTTTATATTTTTTTGACTACCTTTTGAGAATGTATGACTTGCATTAAACGCTAAAGTATCATTTGAATAATTAAATACAGATTCAAATCCCCATAATACAAGGTCATCTTTACCTTCAATTGAACCATTTTTAGTTGGATGCATATAATTATCTACATTATATTTATAAGCTGTAAAACCAACTTTTGAAGTATTAGCATCTAAAGAATTAGATAAATCATAATCTACTCCAATCTCAATATTATGTCCTGATTGGGCTTTAGTATTTGTTGACTGAACTATACTATCTTTTAACATTAAAGTTTCACCTAATGATGGTCCTTTAAAAATTTTTCCATATCCAGTTCTAAGTCTTAAATTTTCACTTAACTGATATGAAGCTTTTAGTTTTGGAGATAATTGTTTAAATGTACCAGCATAAAATCCACCTAATTTGTGAATATCATATCTTGCACCAATATTTAATACTAATTTATCTAAGTAAATTTCATCTTCAATATAGAATGCTTTTGAATCTATTTTACCTTTACCTTTAACAGTTGATGCTTCTATATCACCATCTTTACTTCCACCAATATATAAAGCTGAACCATCTGCATTTTTAGATTGTTCTTCTTTTGTATTTGAAATACCATAAGTAAGCATATGATTATTTACAATAGACGTATTTCTTAAATCAAAACCAATAGTTTTATTTTCATAAGTTCTTTTTGGTTGTTTTCTATCTCCATCCTTAACCCAATCATCACCTACTTTTTTAGAATAAGTTTCTTCTAAAGCTTCTCTTATTAATTTTTGAGAATTTGAAAATACTTTTCCTTCTATTTTTACTAAATCATTATCAGGATTATATTCATAATTTAAAGTATATGTATCTCTTGTAATTTCATTATGTGTATTATCAGTTTTGTCATTACCTGTTTTTTCACCTGACAATTGTCTTTTTCCACCATCAGAATATTTATTATAAGAAAGTTTAATTGTATTATATTCATTTGCTTTAATAACAAATTTAAATAATCCACTTTTTAAAGTACTATCTTTTGATTTAATTTTTTCTTTTCCAGCAATATGAATAGCACCATCTTTAGAATAATTTCCAAGTGCTAAAAACTCTAATTTATCATTTATTTTAGTAAATACTGCAACACTAGTACTTTTTCTTTCATATGCACTTTGATAAGCAGCAGTAATTTTACCACCAAACGTTTGACCATCTTCTAAAAAATCACTTGGATCTTTTGTTTCATATTTAAAAGAACCATTAATTACACCAGCTCCACTTAAAGCAGAATTTGCTCCTAATTCAATAGAACCAATTTTTAAAATCTCAGCATCAATTGTTTGATCACCTGTATGATGAAATAATTGTCCACCTAGTTTTGCTCCATCAATTGTAATATTAGATGACTTATCTTCTAAACCTCTAACATAAACTTTTTGAGAGTATCTTGCATTTCCATCAACGATAACACTAGGCATAGATTTTAGAATATCTTTAATATCACTAGCTTGTAGATCCTCTAATTTCTCCGCATTTATAGCTTTAACATAAGACTCTAGAGCTGTATCTACTACAGAAACTGTTTCTAAAGTTACACTGTCATTTGCAGAAGTACTTAATGCTAAACAAGCACAAATAGATAAAGAAATTAATAATTTATTTTTATTCAATTGTTTTCCTTTTTTTCACTTTTATATACTGAGAATGATACTCAGAACTAATCACAAAGTAATCACATTTTATTTTTTTAGATTATCAAAATAAAATACTCTTAATCTGAATTAAATTTCAAAAGAAAATTTTATGATTTTCTTTTTTTTTAGAATATTTATTGAAATTATACTTATTTAATCTTATTTTAAAATGATAATAAGTATCATACGCACAATTAAAAAGAAGATAATTTTAAAAAGGTTTTTATGAGTAAAGTTCCTAACTTATTAAATAAGAATAATGATGTTTCAGTATTAATTGTAGAAGATGAGATTATATTAGCAATGGGTCTTGAATTAAGTTTAGAGAAAATGGGATATAAAGTTTCTGCAATGGTTTGTACCTGTAATGATGCTGTATTACATGTTCAAAATAATATGCCTGATATAATTTTAATGGATATTAATTTAAATGAGAAACAAAGTGGAATTGATGCTGCAAATATTATTTGGAAAAGATTTAAAATACCAATTATCTTTTTAACCTCATATTCAGATGATAAAAGCATAAAAGATGCTATGGAATCTGAACCATATGCTTATTTAATTAAACCATGTAGAGATGAAGAATTAAAAGCAAGTATTCATATGTCATTACACAAGCATAAATTCTTTTTTAAGAATATAAAAAAAGATATTAATAAAAAAGAAACTTTAATTAAGTTAATTGATAATTTAATATATGAAAGATCTTCAAATAAACTACTTAAAAATAATACAGAAGTTAAATTAACAAAAAATGAGAAAAAACTTTTTTATATACTATGTCAGTACCCTGGTAAAATTGTTAGTTTCCAGGAAATATCTAGATATATTTATAGAGAAGAAGTTTATGATTTAGGAAAAATAAGAACACTTATTTATAGAATTAAATTAAAATTAGAAATAAATCCTTTTGAAAATATATTTGAAGAAGGTTATAAAA
>JABSON010000076.1 GCA_013215915.1 Campylobacteraceae bacterium
AAAATATCTTGATGTAAAGTAATTTCTACTGGAATGAAAGTAATCTAAAGAATAACGGATGAGATTTTTAAAAGAATGATACAGTCTAATATTTAAAGCATGCCAACATTACAATATTAACATATAAAATAAATGAGGTTTATATATAAACAAAATAATTTAAAAAAAGTAGCTAATTTATATAATATATTAAAATTAACGTAAGTTCTAAATATGTTTTTAATTAGAAGTTATTCAATAAAAATTATTAATTTTTATTGAATATTTTAGTTTTTTTACTCTTTTTATTCTCTTTATTTCCTGCACAAGCACAAGATCCACAATCACTTTTTTTAAATAAAGTTTTATAAATATAAAAAAGTGCAAAAAATAAAATGATACCTGTAAAAACTAAGTCTTCAGTACTCATTCAACTATGTCTTCACTAGATATTTTAACAATATGACCTTTTCCTGCATCAAAAGTTACAAGATATTTTTCTTTTGGTTTAGTAAAAGTAAATTCACTATCTTCATTCATAATACTATTAATGACCTTTTCCTCATTTACTTTAATATAAATACTAATACCACTTCCACTAGCTCCTGATGAAAAACCACCTTCACAAGTAATCGTATCATCACCATTGTCAAAACAAGTCATAAGTGCTGTATGGGCATGTGCACTTAAAACTAAAACACTTGTTAATAAAATCTTTTTAAACATATATTTCCTTTTTATTGTTTGGTAGTAAACTTAAAACTATTGTTATAAGTATGATAAGTATATAAAAATATACCATGGCAGAAACCCCACTTAGTTGGAAGTAATTTCCTATTTGAAATATTCCTATTGAAAAAAGCAAACCTAAAAACATAGGATAAATAATTGCAAAAAACATCCATTTATAAGAATTACTTTGCACTCTTATCATAATCATAGTTGCAATACATGGAGGAGTTAATGCCATAAAAATAATAATTGCAACAGCACCTAATTGACTATAAGCATTTGAGCTTTTAATTGAATTAGCTTGGGTATCTTTGTGACTTTCATAAATAGCTCCAATAGTTGATACTGAACTTTCTCTTGCTGCAAATGAAGATAAAAATGCTACATTTATTTTCCAATCAAATCCTGCATATTTAGTTAAGGGAACAAAAAATTTACCCATAGCTCCTAAAGCAGAGTTTTCAATCTTTTCATTCTTGATTTCACGAAAGAGTCTTTTTCTAATTTTTAATAGTTTTTTTAAAGCTTTATTTATTTTTCTAGCTTCTTTGTCTTTTTTAGGTTTTGCAAAAATAAAAAATGCAGAATTTTTATTTTTATAATAAGCATCAATTTCTAATGCTGTAGTTTTATTTTTGGTATTCATTTTTTCTTTTTTATAAGATGAATAATAATTTATTAAATCTTTTAATTCTTTTTTTTCATTTACATGTATATAATATTTATTGTTTTCTACTCTTGAATAAAAATCTTTTTCCATCAAGAATGCTTTGTTATCTAATTCAATCTTTTTTTCTTTTGAAATACCAGGAAATTGAATTAATACAAATAAAACAACTGCAACAGCTGCTACAATAGTTACAATCTTTTTTAAGTACAAATAAATTCTATCAAATACTTTTATTAGTAAACCTCTAAGAGTAGGCATATGATAAGAAGGTAGTTCCATTATAAAAGGTGTACTTTCATGTGATCTTAATACTGTAAGTGTTAAAAGTTTTGAAACAATTAAAGCTACAAAAATTGTAATAGTTGAAATTAAGAACATCATTAATGCTAAATCTTCTTCAAAAAAAGCAGCTAAAATAAGAGTAAAAAAGGGAATTTTAGCAAGGCAGTTCATTAAAGGAACTGTAAGCATAGTAGCCATTTGTGCTTTTTTATCATTCATTCCTTTTGTGGCCATAACACCTGGAACTGCACATCCACCTGCAAAAATACCACCTAAAACTAAGGGTAATGTTGATTCACCATGTAAACCAAATCTGACAAAAATTCTATCTAGAATAAAAGCCATTCTTGGCATATATCCTACATTCTCAAGTAAAGCAATTAAAAAGAATAATATAAAAAATATTGGCAAATAATTAAGTAGGGCATTTACACTATTTATCATCCAATGTGCAAATTGCGTAATATAAGGAATACTAGCTATATTTTCATCTGGAAAAAATGTAATTAATGTATTTTTTATGAAAGCTAAAATAGGCCAGGTGTATTTTGTTAATTCATAACCATATACTATTGATAATTGATATAGAGTAAAAATAATAAGAGCTAAAATAGGAAGAGCTAAAAATCTATTTAAAACTATTGAATCAATTTTATCACTTATAGTTTTTTCTTTATTTTTATATTTTAAAGTACAGGCTTTTACAAATTCGTCAGCTTTGTCATAACGTATTTTTACTATATATGCATGAGTAGACATCTTATATATTTCAGAAAATTCATTTTGATATTCATATATTTTTGATAGAATTTCTTCTGCATTTTCTGATTTATCTTTTATTATTTTTTCAATTTCTTTATCATTTTCAAGAAGTTTTACGCTCAAATAATGTTTTGAAACATCTAAGGATTTTATATTGATTAAGTTTTTAATTTTATTTATATATTCTTGTAAGTTTTTGTAATCTAAAGCTTTTGAAATATATTTTTCTTTTTCATCTTTAACTTCATGAATAGCATCTTTTAAATCATTTAAACCTTGTTTTTTACTTGCAATTGTTTTAACAATTTTTGCATTACATATTTTTGATAGTTTTTCGAAATCAAATTCATAACCATTTGTTTTAGCAACATCTAACATATTAAAAGCAAAAACAAGAGGTTTTTGCATATCAAATAATTGCATAGTTAAATAAAGATTTCTTCTTATATTTGAAGAATCTATAGTATTTATAATAATATTTGTATCTGAATGTAAAATATAATCTCTTGTAATTTTCTCTTCAGTAGAAAAAGAAGAAAAAGAGTAAGTACCTGGTAAATCAATTATATTAATGTCTAAATTTTTATGAGAATAAACTCCACTTTTTTTATCAATGGTAACGCCAGGATAATTAGCAATATGCTGTTTAATATTTGTTAGCATATTAAATATAGAAGATTTACCACAGTTAGGCTGTCCTACTAGAGCTACATTAATATTATTCATATACAACTTCAATACATTTTGATTCTTGAATTCGAAGCGTAATATTATAAGATAAAATTTCTACTTCAATAGGATCTCCTAAAGGAGATTTTCTAATTAATTTTAAAGAATTACCTTCTATAAAACCCATATCATATAGTTTTTGCAAAAGTTTACCCGAGGCTGTAATCTTTTTTATTAGAGCTGTTTTATTAGTTTCTATTTCATTTAATGTCATTATTTAATTTCATCCATAGTTTTATTCTCTTCAAATAAATCTTCTTTTAATTTAAAAGAAGAGTAAATAAATAAAAGCCCAACAATGATAAGTGCCAAGTCTGTATAAAACACTTCCCATATTTCTAGGTTAAAACTTTTTATCATAGTAAATGAAGAAAAATAATCATGTGCAATAACAGCTGATATAAATAAAACTCCTGATAAAAGAAGTATATGTTTTGTTATTTTATAAAAAGATTTTTTAAATAAAATATAAATAAATACAAATACATATGTAAAATAAAATAATAATTCTTGAGTATAATAAAGTGTTTCATTATAAGAAAAATATAAATAAGACTTTGGAATTATCCAAGATGTTAAAAACAGCAAAGATGAACTTAATATTGATCCTACAATAATTGTAAAAATTAAAGGTTTCATAACTTTTGTAGAAAAATTTCCTTTAGCTGATCTTTTCATCCATAATAAAACTGAACATACAATACCAAATAGTATTCCCATACAAATAAATGCAAAAACAACTCTAGGTATATCATCAAATGTTCTTAAATAATGTAAATAAAATAAAGCATCTAAAGTTTTCTCTGCAAAAGTTCCTTGATCTGCTGTTTTTTTATCAATAACTTCTGCAGTATTTCCATTTAGAACTACATATGTTTCATTTCCAACTGAAGATATGAAAATATTTTTTGGCTCATAACCAATGAATTTTACACGTGAATTAATATCATTATAATTATAAACTTGCATTTCATAAAAAATAATATCTTCAAACTCTTTTTTAGCTTTTAAATATAAATCATTTAATTTCATTGATTTAATTTTTTGACTAGCTTTTATAATTTCTAAATCTGGATCTACTAATATATTCCTATCTAATGATAAAATATTCATAGTTTTACCATCAGATAAATAAGAAGTAATTACAGGTGAACTATAAACACCTAAATTAAATAAAGCTCCAGTTACTCCAAAAATTAGCACTAAAGGAAGAGTATATAAAAGTATTAATCTGTGATATTTCGCAAAAAAAGTTTTAGGTGAGTTTGTCTTTTTATTCTTATATGAATTCCGTATAATTAATAATAATCCACTTAGGCATAAAAATACAATAGCAACAGATGAAAAACCAAATAAAATTTTCATAAAAATAGAATTAAATATTCCTCCACCTGTATGAATTGAATCAAAGAATTTAGAAATAGTAAAAGCTTTTATTCTAACTTTTTTACAAGTTTTTGGGTTTAGATAAAAGTTTGGTCTATTTTTAACTTTGATTAAATTTGTAGCTCTAACTTCTTTTGATGGAAAATTTAATTTTATTAAATCATTAGATAGTTTTTTACCATCTTCACCAAAATATGATCTTTTTGTAATTTGTTTAAAACACTTATTTAATTTAATATCTTCAATATTTACTTCTTTAAAATGTTTTTTGCCATCTTCCCAAATATTTACGTATGGTTGGAATATTGTTAAAATACCAAAAAATAGAGATATAAAAAAGAATAAAACAATATTTATTCCTATTAATCTGTGTATGTTAAATAATCTTTTTTTCATTTTTATCCTAGTAGTTTTATAAATGAGAATAGAATTATAAAAGGTATAATAAATTTCATAATTGCATTAATCTTTGTTTTTGACATAATAATCCATAAAGCAAAAGCAGACCATATAAGAGGTAGTATAATAATAACTAGTACAATATTTTCAAATATTGTAAAAACTAGAAAATAAGATATTATACAAATACATGTATATGCATTAATAAGTCCACCCAAAAATGCAGAGATAAATCTTATTTTTCCAATGCTTGCATTTTTATCTTTTTCAAAAAGTGTTTTTCTAAGATTCAAAATTTTCCTTTTAGATATTTCTATATAGAGTTGATTTAAATATTAAAAAAATAGATGAATATATCAATTTTACTAATATTTATTGTGAGAATGATAATCGAATACTAATGAATATGCTCTTAATAAAATACCTATCATGACAAGCATACTAGGTATTTTATTTAATTTGTTTTTAGAATTTATAAGCTGCACTTAGTGCAAATGTTCTTCCTTGCGTTTCTCTAGCTTGAGTACTTCCATTCGCAAGTTTTGTTTTTTTATCTAATATATTATTTATATTAAGATTTATGTTCCACGAATTGTATTCAGTTGCAATTAATACATCTAACATTGCATAATCATTAATTTTGTATACTTTTTGTGTTTTTAAAGGTACATCTAAATAATCAGGTCTAATATAATCAGATTTTCCTATATATTTTACACCTGCACCAAATTTAAGATGACCTATTTTTGTATTTCTAAATGTATAATCACTCCATAAAGATGATGTAAATTTAGGAATATCAGTTAAATTATGACCATCAAACTTAGGATTCTGAGTATTTAATGATTTACCTTTCATTTTAGAGAATGAAAAAGTAAGATTCATATTATCAATTGGATTTGAAGTAATATCAAGTTCTATTCCTTTAATTGAAATATCTTTTTCTTGTACTTTAAATCTTTGGTCTCTTGAATCACTTACAATATCCTTTTCATCTAGTTTAAAAGCAGCTAAAGTAATAAAAGTTTTATCATTTTTAGATTTATATTTTAAACCAATTTCAATTTGTTTTCCAATAGAAGGTACAAATTTTTTGCCTTGTTTATCTGCTCCAGCATTTGCTTGAAATGAAGTTGAATATGTAATATAAGGTGCTAATTCATTATTATATAAATAAACAAATCCTACTCTTCCAGATACATTTGAATCATCTTGTTTTGATGTAGTATTAGTTAATTCATTAGTAATTGTTTCTTTTAATTTATCATATCTTAGTGCAGTAGAAAGAATATATTTATTTGCTATTTTTGCTGAATTCTGAACATATAAACCTACTTGTTTCATTTTTCTATTTTCTTTTTTAGCTAAACCTGTATTATTTATATAGTTAGTTACTTTTTTTGTTTTAAGATCAAATCCATATTTATCTTCATTTTGATATGTTTGATTAAAATTATAGTATTGTATATCAATACCTATCATAGAAGAATTTTCTACATTTTTTGTATCCCACTTATATAATAATGAATTATCCATTGCAAATGATTTCATAGTAGATTCATTTTTAACTAATTCAAAAGAAAGTTTTGATAAATCAGGATTAAGGTTTGCAATTGATCCAATCATAGATGTAAAATCAATATTTGAATAATTAGACTTTCCATCCATCTTAGAAAATCTTAAAGAAGATCTAAAAGATAAATCATCATTAAAAACTTTATTAAAAACACTTGTTATAGATTTATTTTCTTTTTCTAATAGTTCTTTATTTGCAGCTCCAATTAATAAATCAGCAGGAAGATTTAAATTATTTACTTCTTGTGCAGACTGATTGATTTTACCTATCCAATAAGTACTTGGAACAGCTAAGAAACGGGGATCCATATAATTAATAAGAGATTTTATGCCTGCTGCGTTTAAAGCAACTGAGTTATGAATATTTGATGTAGCTTTTCCACCTGAAAAAGTAATACCTAAACCTTTTACTTGATCTTTAGTAAAAGATGTATAAATATCTAAAGTAGTATTATCATTGATTGTATAAAGTAAACTTGGGTTAAAAGAGTATGCCTTATTTGAAGATTCTTTTAATTCACTATCTCCTTTTTTGTAATTTCCATTAACTCTAATAGAAATTTTATCATTAATTCTTCGATTAATATCTGCAAAAATTGTTTTATTATTAAAAGATGAATAAGTAATTCCAACTTCACCTTCATTTTTATCATGAGCTCTTTTACTTTGTAAGCTTAATAAACCACCAGGAGCAGATGCACCATAAAGTACAGAAGCAGGACCTTTTAATACTTCAACTCTTTCAAGTGAATATGGATTTATATTTGGTACTAAAAAACCTGTGTGAAGAAGTTTTAAACCATCTAAAAATGATGATTTATAAATTTGTCCTATTCCTCTAATATAACCATAGTTTGTTGTAGTATCTCCATTTTCCCCATAGATCTGAGTAATAGAAGATGTATAAGAAGTTGTATTTTGAATAGTTTGAGTATTCCTCGTTTTCATCATGTCATTAGTAATAACAGAAACACTTTGAGGTATTTCTTTAATATCTAAATCCATTTTAGAACCAGTTGAACTTTTTTTAGCAATATAACCTTTTAATGGTCCATAAGCACTTTCTTCGTATGATGTAACTTCATGAATAATATCAGATGTTTTATTACTTGCAAATGCCACATTTGCAGTACAAATACTAATCATAGATGTTAATAAAATTTTGTTTACTTGTTTTAAATACATTAAGTTTTCCCTTTTTATATAAAATAATTATGAGAATGATAATTGATTTGTATTTAATAATTACTTATTTTTTTTCAATCATGACAAGAGAAATAAAAAAATAAGCATTAAAAGTACCTAGAATTAGGCTTTTGAGAAGTGAAAAAATGGATATAAAAATATTAAATTTTCACATCCATTTTTAAGTTTTTCTAAAAGATAATATATCTTTTAATTAGAATTTATATGAAGCACTTAAAGCATAAGTTCTTCCTTGTGTTTGAGCACTTTGTATAGCATTATTACTTAATCTAGCTTTTTTATCAAAAACATTATTAACATTTAAAGCAATATTCCATTTGTTATATTTTGTAGAAATTAACGCATCTACCATTGTATATGAATCTACGTCAAATAGTTTCTCAGGCCGACCTTCTCCAAAGTTAAAATAATCACCTTGTAAGAATTTAGATTTACCAGTATACTTAATACCTAATCCAAGTTTTAAATCCCCAACTGCCGTTTTATTAAATGTATAATCACTCCATATTGAAGCTGCTAATTCAGGTAAGTTTCCTAATTTTCTTCCTTCATGTTTTTTATTAGCCATATTAATTTCTTTACCGCTAGTTCTAGATAATGAAAAAGTTAGATTTGAATTTTCATTAGGTTTTGAAGTAATGTCAAATTCAATACCTTTAACTTCAGTATCACCACTTTGTACCATAAAAGCATTATCTGTAGGATCTTTTTGTAAAGAATCTTTTTGAATGATTTTATAAGCTGCAAAAGTAAATAATGCATTCATATTTTTTGGCTTATATTTAGCTCCAACTTCTATTTGTTCTCCAATTGAAGGTGAAAAAGTATTAAAGTTTTTATCTATTCCTGTATTTGCTTGAAAAGATGTAGCATAAGATATATAAGGTGAAATTCCATTATCAAATAAGTATGCAAGACCTAATCTTCCAGAAATATTATTTTCACTTACATCTCTATTTTTATTTTTTGGATTAGCTATATTAAAAGTTACTTTATCTTTTAAAATATCATATCTTAAAGCAGAAGAAATAATAATCTTATCATTGATTTTCATTTGATTAGATGCATAAAGTCCAATTTGTTCAGTTTTAAAATCTGTATCATATCTATTTTGAGTACTTTTTGTAATTGTTTGTGAGTAATCTGGATTTAAGATATCAAATGAGTAGTTAACAGCATTTTTTGCTTGATTATTATATTTAAAATATTGGTAATCTAAACCAAATAAAGAAATATTTTCAGTGTTTTTTGTATTCCAAGAATATTCAATATTATTATCCATTGCAAAAGAATCTAGTTTTATTGATCTTTCATGAAAAGCTAAAGGAAATTCCCATAATTCTTTTTGCATAGTTATTAAATCAAGTATACCGTTAGAATTTGGTTGAGTATTATTAAAAGTAGAATCTATTTTCATATATCTAATTTTTGATTTAATTTTTGTATTTTCATTAATAGTATGATTTAAAACTAAAGATATTGAATCTGCTGTTTTTTCTAATTTTTCATCATTAGGTAAACCTACCATCATAGAACTTTTTAAGTTAGCAGCATTAATTTTAGCAGCGGCATCTTCTAATTTTTGCACATATGCAGATGTTGGTATGGCAGCTAAAGGAGCAAAAGCAATAATCTTTGTTGCCAAAAAGTTTATATATTGTTTTATTCCAGCTGCATTTTTTGCAATTTCATTATGGTAATTAAAAATACTTTTTGCACCTGAATAAGATACTCCTAAACCTTTTGTTTGATTGTAAGTATGAGATAATAAAAGATCAAGTGTAGTATCGTCATTTAATAAAAAAGTAAAAGATGGATTCACAAAATAAGATTTATTTGAAGACTTGTCTAATTGGCTATCATTACTTTTAAATTTACTTGTTATTCTAAATAAAACTTTATCATTAATAGAATCATTAATGTCTACAAATATACTTTTTAAATTCTCTGATCCAGCTTGAATTCCAATTTCTTTTGATGCTATATTATTAGGTTTTTTACTTTGCATATTTAGTAATCCACCAGGAGCAGATGCACCATATAAAACAGAAGAAGGTCCTTTTAGAATTTCAACTCTTTGAAGTGAATAAGGATCAATAGTTGGAACAGCATGAGAACCCCATAATAATTTTAAATCATCTAAAAAAGAAGATTTATATAAATAAGAAATTCCTCTTAGTGTTCCATAATTTGCTCTTGTATCTCCATTTTCACCAAGTGATTGTAAAACAGCAGATGTATAAGAAGTAACATTTTGAATACTCTGAACTGCTCTATCATTCATCATATCACTGCTTACTACAGATAATGATTGTGGAATTTCTGTAATATCAATGTCCATTTTAGATCCAGTTGAACTTTTTGTTAATACATAACCTTTAGTTTCACCATAAGCACTTTGTTCGTAAGATGTAACTTCATGAGTAATATCAGATGTTTTATCACTTGCAAAAGCCACATTTGCAGTACAAATACTAATCATAGATGTTAATAAAATTTTGTTTACTTGTTTTAAATACATTAAAACTTTCCTTTTTTTTGTAAAATATTTTTGAGAATGATAATTGATTTATCTTTATTTTTTACTTGATTTTTCTTTAATCAAGACAAGCAGAAATATAAAAAGACTGTGAGTGACCATAGAATAGGGCAAAAAGAATTTTAAAATAAAATTAACACAATTATCGTAATGATTATTATAATATTTATTGTACAATGAGATTATGATAAAAGACAAGTTTAAAAATATTAAATTATTATATGTAGAAGATGATGATTCATTAAGACAAAATTCTTTGCCTTATTTCTTAAGATTATTTGATAAAGTTTATGAAGCTTCAAATGTTAATGAAGCTGTCCAAATAATCTCAAAAGTAAAACCTTTAATTGTAATTTGTGATATTCTTTTAGGTTCGTCTTCTGGTTTAGATATGATAAGAAGTATTAGAAGAAAGAATAAAGATACACAGTTTATTGTACTTTCTGCTTATACAAAAAAAGAGTATCTATTAGATGCAATAGATTTAGGTTTAGTTAAATACTTATCAAAACCAATTAAACATGAAACAATATTTCCTCTTCTTTTACAATGTAAAAATAATTTTAATTTAGATTCTTGCGAAGAAAAATATTTGAGTGAAACATGTGTTTATAATATAAATACATCAGAATTAAAAAACAAAAATAATATTATTAAATTAACAAAAAATGAAAAAGATTTTTTGCATTTATTATGTGAAAGAGATTCCAATATAGTTACTTATGAAGAAATACAAAATGAAATTTGGTATAGTTCAATAATGAGTGATGATGCAATTCGTTCACTTGTTAGAAATTTAAGAAGAAAACTACCAAAAGATTGTATTCAAAACATCTCAAAAACAGGATACAAAGTAGAATTATTATAATGAAATATATAAGTTCTTTATTGTTAATATTTATGACTTTATTTTTTGTTTTTTTTTACCCTCTTAATGAAAAATCTAATAGATATGATTTTATTGAAAATACTTATATTTCTAATGATTCAGTAGAATATGAAAAATACAATAACTTTAATAATAAGCTATTAGATACATATTCTATATAGTCAACACATTCTCTTTTTTGGTGGTCTATTCTATAAACATTTATTTTACTACCTTTTTGTTGGAAGATAATACTTGTTTTGCCTTACAAACTGAGAATGGTGAAAAAAAGTCCAATCGCAAGCAATTCCCCCTATTCTAAAGGGCCAAGATGTCGTCGTCAGCGCACAAACCGGTACTGGCAAAACAGCCGCGTTTATGATTGCGACACTGCATCATCTGCTAAATAAGGAAAAGAAACAGCGCGACAAAAACAACCCGAT